>CAYMKG010000030.1:0-3833 GCA_964391145.1 uncultured Planctomycetales bacterium | reverse complement strand
GTTATGGGGACAGTGAAGGGAGAAACCGAAATTGAGCTTAGATTCGAGATAGACGGAGTTATTAAGTCTATCAATTTCGTTGAGGGAGAGAAGGTAAAAAAGGGTGATGTTATTGCCTGCCTCGAGCCGCTGGATGCGCAACTCAGGATGGAATATGCCAGGAATAAGCTGGCTTCCGCTAAAGCCGCTTACGAATCCAGTCTTAAGAAATTAGAGGTCCATCAGAAGCTCTATGAGGCAGGTGCGATTATTAAATCAAAGCTGGAGGAAGTAGAATTGGAATGCGAAAGCGCTAAATTCGAGCTCCAGACTATTAAGTCCGAAGAAAAATTAGCCCAGAATCAATTAGAAAAAACCAATCTCTACGCTCCAATCGACGGCGTTATGGGCCCTCGTGAAGCAGAAGAAGGCGAATTTGTTACTCCCCAAGATAAGGTTGGCTCGCTTTTAGAAATAAGCAATGTTCTGGTTGAGGTAGGAATTGTAGAGAGGGATATAAATAAAGTAAAATTAGGGCAAAAGGCAAAGGTGTATGTTGACGCTTACCCAAACATTGCTTTTGAAGGAATAGTTGATAAAATCTTCCCTGTCGTAGAAGGTAAAAGCCGAACCCTGACTGCCAAGATAAAGATCGATAATCCCCGGGGACTTCTACTGCCCGGGATGTTTTCTCGAGCGGAGATCTCAATTATTGAATTAAAGGATGCTTTCATCGTTCCCTCTATCAGTCTAGTCACTGCCGGGAAAGGAACAATATTGGTTCCGGTCATACCTGCGCAAACTATACAGATGGATGAGGAAAAGATACAAACCGGAGTTGTTCAATTAAGACGGGTGAATGTGGGCTATATAACCAGCGACTATGCTCAAATTACCGAAGGCATAAATGAAAATGACCTCGTAGTCCTTGAAGCTCAGGGCGAATTGAAGAATAACGCAAGGGTGCGCATCAGTTCAATTGAAGAGCCCAGCTTTTAGAAAGCATGCAGCGCTAACGGGATTTGAACCCGTGTTTTCGGAATGAGAGTCCGATGTCCTGGACCAGACTAGACGATAGCGCCAGTTTTTATATTTTAATAAAGAAAGAGATTAAGGTCAACTAATTTATTGACCTATATTAAGATTTTGTTATGCCGATATATGCTGGTGTAGGTATAAGCAGCAATAGGGATTATAAAGCGGCTGTAGCTGAAGCTATCTCTCAAGCAAGGATAAACTTAAATCAGGATAAAATCTCTTTAGCTATTGTCTTTACTTCCTTTGAATTTGCCTTCTCTTATTTATTAAGAGCAATAAGCAACCTCATCGGTCCCGACGTGCCTTTATTAGGGACGACCAGTAGCGCAATCTTAACCAAAGACAGAGTTTTAAACCACGGCATAGCTATAGCACTAATTAGCACAAAAAACGCTTACTTTAACATCGCCTCGGCAAAAAATGTAGTGGGCGATCTTTTCGCCGGCGCAGACCACATCGGAAAACAACTATTATTCGGTTTGAAGGATGTCCAGCGGCGATTTTGTTTACTTTTCTCCGACGGCCAAATTGTGGATAATATTACTTTTTTAAAAGGGCTCCAGCAAAGATTAGGCCGTAGCTTCCCGATAATCGGAGTAAATGCCGCATCCGATAATATATCAAACAAAACCTTTCAATATTTCAATAGAGAAACCTTAACCAGATCCGTTGTAGGCATACTCTGGGCAGGCAGGGTCAATTTCGGCCTGGGGATTAAACACGGATGGAAACCGATTGGCAAACCTCGCTTCGTAACCTCATCGGATAACTTTATAATCAAAGAAATCGAAGAGAAACCCGCTGCGTCTTTATATCAAGATTATTTCGCTAAGGATATTCTGGAATTAAAAAAAGAATTAAAGCGCATATCTTGCTTGTATCCTATCGGCATAAACATTTCTGGCGAAGAAGAATATTTATTAAGGAACATTATCTTCTTACGCGATGATGGCTCTTTAATCTGCCGGGGCGATGTGCCGGAAAACAGCCAGGTAAGATTAATGATCGGGACAAAGGAGTCCTCTCTGGTTGCTGCTGAAGAAGCGGCCCGCGAAGCAAAGCAATCCCTGAGCATGCAGGCGTTTCCAAAGAAAGAGAAAGCTAGTTTAATACTTGTATTCAATTCCGTATCTCGACTTTATCTCTTGGGCAGACAGTTTACTAAAGAATTGGAAATTGTAGAATCCCATTTCCCCGGAACACCGATTGTCGGCCTATGCACTCTCGGAGAACAGGCGCCTTTAAAAACAACTGACCTTGCCGGAAAAACCTATTGCCACAACCAAACTATCGCTATCTTGGCGATGAATTAAGAACAATGTCAAGTCTGACCAATATTTTATACTTATCCATCGCTATCGCCTCGGTGATAATTATCGTATTGGCTCTTATCATCATATTTAAATCCGAAAGAAACCGACAGATGCAGTTAACTATTGACCATTTGAAGAACTCCTTAGACCAAATGGATGAACAGGCAAAGTTAATTGTGCGCACCGACCTTGAATTAAATAAAATCCAGGAGGAGCTGGATAAAAAGATTTCTGAGCTTTACACCCTGCAGGAACTCTCCCGTGCCTTCACCACCACTTTGGACGAAAGGGAAATATTTAATCAAATTAAAACCGAGCACATCGAGGAATTGGGGATGCAGAGGGCGTTAGGGTTTATCTGGCAAGAAAAAGAACAAAGGTTCTTGCTTTACTTAGCGCTCGGCTATCTGCAAAAAGACCTCGATAACATAATGACCGAAATCGATACTAACGCAGAAACTTATCTAAAATTAATTAAAGAAGATAAAACCATATCCTCCCGACTCACCGAAACCGAACTTATATCTGAACAGGAAATAAAAAGGATATTTGAAGTTAAGGCCTTCTGCATTTCTCCCATTCTGCCCAAAGAGGGCGCGCACGGTTTTCTCGTTGTCGGCACCACATCCGACGATGTTCCGATTACCGAGGGCGATGAGGAGCTGATTACGATACTCGCTCACTCAATCGGACAGGCTCTGGAGAACGCCCGATTATTTGAAGCAACCTGGCGAGCCCAACAGGAATTGGAAAAGAGGGTTGAGCAAAGAACGCGGGAATTGACCGAGGTGGTGGAAGAATTAAAAAGGGTAATCAAAAGAAAGAGCGATTTTGTTTCTGCCGTATCTCATGAATTAAGAACCCCACTTACCTCTATAAAGGGCTACGCATCTATCCTGCTGAGCAAGGGGCTCGGAGAAATACCCAATGCGGTAAAAGAGCGGCTGCAGAGAATCAATCGCCATAGTGATGAATTGGTGCATATGATTAACGACCTCTTAGATATCAGCCGCCTGGAATCAGGCCGAATTATAATGAAAAAACAAGCCTGCAACCTGAAGGGTATTGTCGAAAGCATTCTGGACCTGCTATCCATGCAAATAAAAGAAAAGGGGATAAAAGCTTCGCTAGATTTACCCGCTAATCTGGAAGTCTTTGTAGATAAGAATCAGATTGAGAGGGTATTTGTAAACCTTCTTGGCAATGCGGTTAAGTTTACGCCCGAAAAAGGAAAAATTTCCGTATCAACAATTCCGGCAGAGAAATTTGTTCAGGTGAATATTTCCGATACCGGAATCGGCATACCCAAAGAAGCCCAGGAGGCAATATTCGAGGAATTTTATCGAGTGGATAATCCAATAAACGAAAAGGTAAAAGGTACCGGTTTGGGTTTGAGTCTGGTAAAAAATATAATTGAGGCGCACAAGGGAATAATTTGGGTGGAAAGCCAACCAGGAGCCGGTTCAACCTTCAGTTTTCTTTTACCTTTAGAAAAAGAGGTAA
>CAYMKG010000029.1:0-10940 GCA_964391145.1 uncultured Planctomycetales bacterium | reverse complement strand
CAGTGATAACATCTCCCTTGCGAGCTACATTCCAGTCAACAACAATGATTGCTGAAATTGCCTTAATCTTCCCTGCTATCTCCTTCAATCCCTCTATAGTTCTTATCTTTAAAGCCTTGGTGGAGGGTTTGGGAGAAGTACCAACCAGATCTAAGCTCTGTGTCTCTATCTCAACAAATCTCTTAAGGAGATTAATATTATATTCCTGGGGAGTAGATGCCTCAGGAACAGAAATTAAAGCAGGTTTATTTTCACTCGCATAAATATCCCTATCATAATCTTTGCCTTCCAATTTAGAAACTGTTTGCCTGAATAGGGATTCAGGAACGAAGAGATATTTTATTTTTACTTTATTGGCTGTCTCTCTTGAGATAACTACTGGCTGGGCACGATTTACTTCAACTCCCGTTTTTTCTATCTGACCTCGTTCAACCACGGCTAAAATCCTTGTTAGCACAAATGGACTAGGATAACCTAAGGCTATGAATATCATTGAACTTAAATTTACTTCTTCATTGGCCTTACCTTTACTCCATCCACCGCGCAAGCCCTCATTATAGGTCTCAGGGAGATATTCCACAGGAAGGCCACGATACAGATACCTATCATTTAAATCGCTTATTATGCTATCTACCTCACCATCTTCGGTAAATCTCCAAAGAGGTGGCTGGAGATTTTTCTTCAACCATTCAAATGAAATTTCCTGAGCATCAAAATAGGGACTTTCAGAAACCTTGTGCAATTGAGCCAGTTCCTTTTGTTCTCTAATATATTTATTTATTGTTTCCAAGGATATTGGAGCAGCATTCTCTACTATCCTTGCTAAAATATCCCACATAAGGGCATTTTTAAACCCAGCATCCCCTCCATCAGCAAGACTGCTGCTACCATCATACATTTCTCTATATCCAGGTAGAGACAATCTTTCGCCTCCATCAAATTTCCCTGCAACAAGCCTATTGTCACCATCGTAAGCAAGAGACTGTTTTTCTACCGTAAGCTGTGACTTTTGAGTCTGAGGATGAATAGCATAAACTGTATTGGAGATACTTGGTAAATCTGAATTGCTTGCATAGACTACTTCTCTTAGAGGTATCTCTTCTTTAGCTACTACGATATTAGAGAAAAACTTATTTAGAGTAATTATCAAGATTGAATGGGCATAATTTCCTCTTCTCCAATTCATATCCCAAGGGCCGCTGGTATAGTCATGAAGGTCTAATATTAGCGTGAACTCTTTGCCATAAGAATTAGCGATCTCTTCTAATCCTTCACTCTTTCTAAACTCTTCTTTAAGGATTTCTTTTACAGCGGGTTGTAAGTCTCGATACTTCTCAACGAAAGTTCTCTCATCATTTACTGAGAAGTGAGCCTGTGGGTTAAAACGCAAGGTCATAGCAAAATCTCTTGCATATTCAGTAGTAATTACAGGCAACATCATTGTATCCTTTATTCTTTCTGGATTAACCAACCATATACCTAAAATCGAATTTCCTCTTTCAAAAATATTAGACTTATTATAAACATCGGGTATTTCAGCAATAACCTTATCTTTTTCTTCTGCAATGACTACTAATTTTCGATTATCCTTAAATAGATTCGGTAATCCCTCTTCTACTGAAATTTCCCTGATCTCATCTATTTTTCTTCCTGAGATTCTTACCAACTCAGTGGAGAATCTACCTGTTACAAAATAGCCCGTGTCCTTAATCCAGTGTTTTTTAGCCTTGATTAGTCCTTCGAAGTTCTGTGCAAGGCTATTTCCATCCATTAAGATTATATTATTAAATTTCTCTCCCTTTTTGGCCCTATGGTAAAACTGGCCTATTTTTCCTGATACTTCACCACTTGGCCAACAGGCAATATTATCCTTGGTTAAGAAATCCTGGGTTGAGAACTCCTGAACAATCTGGGCTTGCGCTAAGTATGCTTCTTTGTGAGGCGCCTCTGGGTTGTTGCGATGGTATTGTTCGTGGGCATCTATTGCTGCTCTATTTACTGGCGATAATCTCTGGAAGGCAGGATTGTAATTGATCTCATCTTTTGATGGGTTATAGTAGGCAATCGGCTCTCTTAATGCCCGCGGCAGGCCTCTGATTAAGCCGTATTCCTTGATAAAGGCAAGGATAATGGAAACGGCCTGACGAATTAAGAATAAGCCACTGGTTATGTTTCCTGTTAATAAGAACCTGATTCCGTATTTGAACGAACCCGAAGCACAGCAGGCCTGGTTTTCTTTTATGCCTTCGGGCAAGCCGCGATTTAGTTGAGCGCGAATGTCTACCGTAGGACTTATCATCAATCCCAGCGGCAGAATTCCCACCAAACCAAGAGTGCCGAGATTCGACCCTGCTTGACTCAAGCCAAATCCGGCTATTACTCCCAGCACAAGGGAGGCTACGCCTGATATCGCAAGGCGCAGTCCCTTATGCTTTTGCTGTAATATCCTGACAGCAGCCGTTGAGTAGATACGTCGGTATGCCGTTAGCTCGTGCGACTTCAAGACAGTAACGAACCTGCTTAGCATCTGGCTCATTGAGAAGCTCCCAGCTCTCTGCCAGCCCGTTGCGAGTGTAGACTCTTCCTTCTCCGTTCCCGAATACCAGGAAGAGCCTGGTCTTGTGTCCGTTCTCTCGTCCGCAAGCGAAGACCGTGTCTTCGTGCTTGAAGATAACGAGATGGTCCAATTGTAAGGCTTGGAAATCAATCTTACCCATCTTACTACACCTCCTTTGAGCATTACACTAAGGGCCCCAAGCCTATTAAGGAGGCCACGGACTCCTTCAAACCCGAGGCCCTTTTGTGCAATTTCTGGCACTTCTCTTCCTGCCACGGTAAGAAGATGTGCCAGGGTTATTAGTGCTAATGATGCCAATAAAACAGCCCCGGCCAACCCGGTAAATAAACCTTGCTCCCCACCAGCCACGGAAGGTAGAGCAAGCCAGGTTGCGCCGAGGCCAACAACAAATATAATAGCCGCCACAGATAAAGTTCTCCCTAACCAGCCACGGTTGGACGGGATAAGTGACGGCTTAGTTAAACGCGGATTACCGCGGAATACACGCAGATAGCCGCGGATAAATTCGTGTAATTTATTAGCGAAATTAGATATAAGTGAAAATAAACTTATGTGGAATGCGCGGAAGGAAACTAAGGAAGCAAAGATAAGAGGAACTGCTAAAGCGATTGTCGCAATTATCGGTGGGCCGGTTTTAAGCGGTAAGAAGAAGTCTGCGACAGACCTTGCTTCTACCGCTTGCATTATGGATGGCCCGCGGACATACGGTGAAAGCAATGCTATGAATGAAGCAAAGATAAATGCGGCAAGGACATTGTAACGCTTAGAGATATTTACCCTGGATTCATAAGGTATGCCGAATAATCTTTCTGATGAAGCCTTCTTTGAAGGTTCGCTACCAGAGCCGGTTGACACCGCAACGAAAGAAGAGCCTACGCCTGTGTAATCAACTCCCAATTCCCTCATCAATCGTGCGTATTCTTCAGAAATAGCCGAGGTTTCTCCGCTGCCTGCCTCAGTTTCACCCTTTTCGCTCAAGCCGAGTAGCCGGCGCAGGAACCTCTTCAACCTCTCAAGCGCTGCCGCAGAGAGAGTGATTAAGCCAAGTATAGGAGTAGGTAGAGCTTGCGGCAAGAAGGGTTGCTGCTTTGGCAATTCAGGATTATTTAGTTGAGGATAATCCAGATTCTCGGTTAGCATAACCGGTGGCGCACAGACCTCAGCTGGATTGGACGATTTTTGTTGAGATCCAGCTTGAGGCTCAAAATGCCTCCAGAATTTAATTGCCGGCAGCTTTATGATATTGAATATATTCAAACCAGCGCCAAAGATGTTGCTTAAAATATGCGCCCATCTTACAATTTCATATCCTTGGGGGGTAGCAAGATAAGTTATGAAACTGTTTCGTTCAAATCCCATACCTCGCCTAAATGCCTCGAGAATCTCTAATTCCCGAATCTCATGCTCTCTATCCTTTGGTGTGCCGTAGAAGACAACTACTCCTGAATTATCCATTATGCTCCAGCCGAATTCAAGGCCATCGATATAGACAAGCATTACTCTTCCTAAATAAGCGCTCAACAGAGTAGTAAGCGCTGGTTTTACTCCATTTTCAATTGCCTGGTAAATAAGCCTTAAGGCTTCTCTGGTGCTGAACCATGGGCCTCTGGATGAGATTGCCGGACCTAATAAGCGAGCTAATTCCTGCTCTGCACCGCGCTCATTGGCTAAGACTCCATTGACTAGAGAACTGATTTCACTGTTATTGGCTCTGCCATCATGGAATGCGGCTTGAATTAACAACAATGGACAAGGTGATTCAAATATCATCCGATGTATATACAGTGTTCCATCCTGGCGATTATAGGGTACCTGTCCGCCTCCATCAACAATACCTATACCAGGAATCTCTCTCTTTCCATCAATAACCTCAATCCTGCGAATGCCATCAAGAGAACCATTCCTGTTTATTGCTTCTTGTAACAATGCAACTTCCTGCGGTATAGCCCCGCTGATAATAACGCCATTGATTGAGGTAAGTTGAGAATCTTGTCTTAGATTCTGATTTTCTTCGGGCGACTGAGCTGGTATTTGCCTATAATAATTTGTATTACCTCTCTTGACCTTTCCTGCAGAGCTATCAGTCACTAATGCCTCTAAGTCTCGGTAGGCTGTAGAATGACGGATATTCTTAACCTGCTTGCCTCCTGCCTTTTTCATAAGTTGCCCCTGATTAGAAGATTTATCTTCATTTGCTGTTACCAGCATTAGAGGAACGGTAAATAATTCGGCTGCCTTTTCTTTAAGAGTTATGTTCTTCCCCTCTAAAATTCTTTCTATCTCTGAAACAGGATTGACCTTGCGAATTGTATTTAACCTTTGCTCAAAATGTCTTAACAGCAGATTTCTGGCGTGTGTTTCAGCCTGATTACGCTCACTTACACTATAATGTTTGCCTTCGCTCTTAAGAGCATCAGCGTTCCTGGAAAGTATGTCTATTTCTTCTGTGTTTAATTGTTCGGCAACATCCGGCGGTATCTCTTTTTCATTTCTCCAAGAAGCAATAAGCTTATCAACATCTTCTTTGCCTTCTAATACAGATTCTATAAATCTTGTCTCTTCCTTTATTGAGTTAATAATCTGGTTGCCTTGTGATTTAATCTCCTCAGAAATCTCTTCATATCTAGATTGAATTAATTCTTGTAAGCTTCTATCGCTAACGGGGATATCACTGAGTTTAAGGCCGCTTTGCTCATATATCTTCTCAACCTTTTCTTTAAGATTTGTATGTGTATCTAATTCATTGGCATCATTTAAGCTACCTAAGAGTTCTATTTCTTCTGCAGTAAGGTTATAGGCCAGTGCAGAAGCGATTCTTGTTTCAGCCGCTCTGAAGAAGAGATTTTGAACTTCCTCATTTGTTAAGATATTTATGGGTAAGTTTGCGGTGGGATAATCGGCTTCGATTTCTACTTCTTTGCCATCGATTTCTACTTTGCCTTCTTTGGGTTCGCTATCCACAATTCTCCACCAACTCCTGCCATTCTCATCCGGCTTTGTGCTTGCTAAATATCCTCCCACAAAAGAAGCAATCCGCTGCATCTTCATTATCTGATTTATCTCTGTAGAGGTTAATCTCAAATCAAATAATACCAGGGTTTGTTCCAGAGCCAAATTATTCTTGTCAGCAATATTTTGGATATCGGCAAGGGTAACATCTTCTATCTTCCCTTTGATTTCCTTTAAAGCATTTCTTAAATTAGGCGAGAGCAATTTCATTAATTTATCTGTATTTTGGCCTCTTGCCCACTCTAATAAAGTATTAATCCTTACTTTATCCAGATTAGAAATGTCTGATTTCTGTACCAAATTATTATAGACTTGGACAATAGCCTGAACTATTTCTCTGTCCCAGCCTAAGAGGGTTGCAATAATCTCAACTCTTTCTGCTGTGGTCGCTCCAATTTTAATGCTTTCAATCTCTTGTATTGTCGGATAGGCTTTTTCTAAGGCCTTGAGGGTTTTGCTGTAACGGAGGATATCCATTATTCCTAAGGATTCGCCGCTTCTAAGCTTGGAGATAATCCTTGCCGGAACCTTCTGCTGGACTTTATTAACTGCATTTTCTAATTGAGTTACTGCCGATTCTAACTTCTGATATATCTCTTTGCCCTCAGCTTTGCTCTGATCAATGTTTTCCAAAATGAATTTAGCCAAAGCGAGTGGTTCGGTTTGTTTGAATAGTTGTTTTACACCGTCAAGGGTTATGGGTTTAAGAACCGTATTTAACTCTTCGTTGCTAATTATCCTGCCTATCAAAATAAGCCTGTCTAAATTACCCTCAAGCCCATTCTCAAATAATACCTTGGTAGTATCAAATGCCTGGAGGGTGAAAGACTCAATCTCAGCATTGGCAGGTGTGGCAGCAATTACTCCGATTGCCTGAAGAGCTGCTATTTCTTCAGCTGACAAATTGGCTGTTCTTTCCATCAGTGCTGCCAACAATCTGCCGCGGGTATTTAGGTTGCCGTTGTTGACTGTAAAATCATTGGCAGGATTGTTTAGATATTCAACTACTGCGGCTCTTTCTTGTGGAGATAGACTGGTAAGATATCTATCAGCAAATTCCTCTACTGTCTTAGGCGGAGCCCTGGTTTCGCTTGCTGACTTTGCTACCTGGGTTGCAGTGGGAGTATTAGCAAAGAAGTCAACGATTCTTGAAGGAAGAATATCCTGAGCTAAGTATTTGGCAACCGAGAGGACTACATCGTGGTCAACGGGCACCTGATTCAGGCCATCCTTTGAAGGAGTTATCTGACCGAAATTCTTCTTTTCGTATTCCATTCTGTTTTGAGCAAATTGTTTTAGTTCCTCTATCCTCTGTCGCGTAGTTTCGGTTAATGCCTTGGAATTTAATAAATCCTCCCACATCTTAATTGCTGACTCCCAGCTCTGACGTGAGACCTCTTTTACCCATTCTGCACCTGAAAGCGGCTCATCGTTTAATCTCTGAATTGAGCCATAAAGGCCGCTTCTTTCCTTTGTCCTGACTTCCTCAATTGCCTTTCTTTCCTTAGTAGTCAATAGAGGATTATCGGCCAACTTCTGAAGTGGCTCGGTTAATCGGGTATTTCTTAAGATGGTGCGGATGGCACTCTTGTGAGAGGAAGAAGTCTGAACTAGCTGCATAAAGTCTGCATTTATAAGAAGTCTTTCTTGTAACGACAAAGAGGAAATATCCTTGGTGCTGACTTGATTAATCAATGCCTGCATATCCTCTCCTTCACCCAACTGCCTGAATAAAGGAAGCTGCTCTTTCAGGTATTTAAGATTCTCGTTTAATCCTGCCTCATTAACAACTACAATCTTCTCACCCCTTGCTCCTGCATCTCTTAGGTTTCGGTTAATCCCGTGAGTGAGGAAATCCCTGGTCCAACCTTGCGCTCCGTAGATTATTACATCTAAGTTACCTTCAAAGCTCCACTGCTTTGCCACCCTGGGCAATGCTACTACGATGCGAGCTTCTGTTCCAGTGCTCTGTCTCATCTTCTCTATCTCTTCAACCGGTGTATCTCCCTTGATTACATCTACTCTGTCTCTTAAATTCTCTGAATTCCTCAAACCAGTTGCAACCTTATCTAAAAGTGCAGGGTCATCCACTAAAATCAGTGTGCCGCGGTTACCCTTAATGGCTTTGGCGGATAACTCAACTAATCCCTCAATTCCTCTGTCTGTTTCTACTCTGACTAAACCATTACTTATCATCTCGCCAATATCGCTTTGTAGTAAGCCTTTCTCGACTACGCCTTTTGCTCCAGTTTTTACCAGCATTATCTTCTCGGCTCCGGCCTTGGTTGCAGAAAGACCAACTATTGGACCATCTCCTTCAAACATCTCCTGAAGCGGATTTTCTCTTACGGTTCTGGTTGAGGCCTTTATGTTATCTAGTTTGAAAGGATTATTTTTACCTAAGGAGAGATTATATTTCAAGGTCTGGGCTATTTTATAGGCAAGGCTTTCTGGCAGCATGCTGGGCTGGGTCTCGCCACCCTTGCGCACAGGAACCATCTCGCCTTTGCTTGTATCAGGAGCTAAATGGGTTCCAATTTCGTGAACCTTTCCTTTGGCAACGTCATAGACTAAGCTTGGCTCATATCCCTGCTTGATATAATGCTCATACACCGGCCAGCTAAGCAGAAAATCCTCCCCCCTGATAATGCTGTTACCTTTAGGCTGAGCTCGGTAGTAAACCATTTGCCCCTGTTTTTCCAATGTCTCAAATTCCTCAATGCTCCTGGCTTCTCTTATTAAAGAACCTTTGCCGGCGAATCCTACCTCATTCCCCTCAAGATTTATATCTCCGAATAATGCCTCTGATTTCTTGGCTATGTCTTTTAGAACTGGATTCTTCTTTACCAAGGTATCCTCGGAGACGATGTATTCTTTTTCACCACCTAAAAGCTCATCTACCTCATCAAGAATCCTCCAGCCTTCTTTCCTTAGTTCCAGACCTTCCATTATTCCTTGATGCCAGTTGAATTTATTGGGCAGATGGCCGCGCGCATCAATGGAGACAACTACAACAGTCTGAGGATCCCTAAGCGCCGATTCTATCTGTCCAGCTATAACTCTGGCTTGCTTTGGATCCCTTCCTGCCACAGCTTCATAATTCTCTATAAGAGAATCTAAATTAACCACATCCCTTGCTCCCAATTTTTTAGCAATCTCTCTATAAGCTACATTTAATCCTTTTGCCGGGGTATCTTTTGTGTATTGAAGGCTTGCGCCGGAATCAAGAACAAAGATGGTTGGATATTTTCCAGTTCTTGCCTCCTCAGCAGCAACAATAGTGGCAATCAGAGTCTTGCCGCCGGCATTTCCCATTTTAACAATAAACTTAGCGAAAAGTCTTCTTACTGCTTTTTGTTGGCAATTCCATTTCTCAAGATCGAGGGAAGGAATGAGTTCCTTAACCCGGCCAAATACAGCAGTGAGTCTTTCCGCCTCTTTAATCTCTCTTTCTATTACTTCTTGATTCTCGTTCTTTACTTCTTTGTAAATATCTTTTTTCACTTCTACCACTTCAACTATCTTACCATCTGCAAAAACCCACGCTTTGTTCCCATTGTTAAGCTCTATTTCGCGAACAACATTATCTGGTTTGGCATTGATAACTTTTTGGCTTTCTTTTCCTAAGTTAGATATATTGTCAAGGTCAGATTTACCTTCAACTTTGAGAGTTATGTCTTTATCTTGAAATTCTTTGGAGAATGAAATGAGCTTATAGAAAGCTTCTTTTGTCACACCACTATTAACACCATATGCAGGCCCTACATCCCATCTAAACCCTGCGCCTAATCTTTCGGACTTACTTAGATAATTAATTTGTAAACTGTCCCTACCATCGAGCTCTTTATCAAGAGTTAAACTTACCTTATCTCCCGGATGATAATTATCTGTAGGATAACTAACATGTTCGCCTCCTCCTCGTTCTACAACTGTATAATCGAAGTTGTCGGGATGCCTATATTCGTAACTATCACGGCGCAATTCTGGCTTCGTGGGTGTGGCTTGAACTTTCCATCTAATCTCTCCTGGTTCCGCAATCGTAAACACCATTTTCTCACCTAGTCGAAGACGTGTCATAGCCTCCTCTACAGTAGGAAGCCTATTTAATTCTGAAATACGTATACCTTTGGCAAAATCGTGGCCTTGAGTTATTAGTAATCCGCCTTCCTCGGCATTGACAGGTTCGCTCCACCAATTTTTTTGTTCCGCTGGCGTCCAGAAGCCTTTCAAGTATAAAGCTTCCTGGACATAGAAAGACTCCCTTGCCTCATGTTCAACGATTCCAGGATTACGATTATATTCCGCGCGGTCAACAAAGACACGGGTTGAGCCATCGGGATTGGCGGTTCTGCCGGCATGACCTTTCTGGGTTATGCCCCTGAAAGCTTCATTCAGGATATATACTTCCACTGCCCGGCCATCTACCTTGGTAACGAAATCCGGCTGGGCGCGGCCAGTTACAGGGTCTATCCTTTGGTTTAATTCATTATTAATGTGGGCATTTATTTCTGAATTGGAGAGAGAATTGCTTCCGGTATTGGAAATATTATCGGGTGGAGTGGTTCTTCCGGTAGGATTTTGCGCTCTTTCGACTATTCCGTGACGACTGCCTGCGCCAGGCAGAGTCACGCCATTTATGGTAGGACCTCTTGCGTTATTAACGGTTCCTATACCAGTTCTCGCAAAATCAGCATCATAAACTACTAGTAAAAGACCCGGTCTTATCATAGGCAGATTCTTTCCATATTCGAATGAGATAAATTGTAAATTGCCATTGTTGCCATTTCCTTTTAATATAACGCCTCTTTCCCCGGCAAGTGGGATAGCATCCACCGGAAGGCTTTCAGAAACAGGTATTCTTTCTGACTCTGCATTAGCAGGAATGCGATAACCTTCCGATAATTCTTTGGATAATTCTGGATTTGGTGAAAGCTTTAAGAAATCTATATTTACTATGGGTGCTTTAGAATTGCCGGAATCAGCTTGTACCTGGGAAGTAACAATTAATTCTTTTGCTTGTTCAGGTGTATATATCTTTGTTGTGCCGTCAGCAAGGGAAATCTCAAAGATCGTGCCTCTTAAATCGCTTGCAGGAGCATTGGCTCTTAAGATAGCTTCGAAATTCCTTATGGCTGCTCCATCACCGCGCACAATAGCCACAGGCCTGCCGTCTCTTACTACTTCATAGTGACTGATATCTCCTCCACGGCTAACCACAGGCAGTATAGCAAAATTCCTATTTTCTCCCTGGACAACACTTAGTGCCGAAGGGTTAACCTCAGTTCCCCTACCAGCCGCGGAATACAATGAGGACAGGGTTCTTTTTGCATTTATTTTATACTGAGCGATAGCA
>CAYMKG010000028.1:9625-10977 GCA_964391145.1 uncultured Planctomycetales bacterium | reverse complement strand
TTGATTGGTCAGGTATGCTCGGTGGTTCTAAGATAGATGGGGATTTACGAGCAGGGCATTTTAATGGCGATGGCGATGCTACTTATGATGAATTGTGTGAGGATTATGGTGAAGAAGCAGATTGTGGCAGTCAACTTCCTCCAGGGGATGGCGAGCGAACACAAGGAGAGACGAGTATTCCTGCAATTAATATGGCTCATTTTAAAGATGAGGCAGAGAATTCTAGAGATTATTCAGCAACTGCTGAGGTTTCTAATGGCTCAAGTGGGCAAGAGCTCAAAGTTGTTGGTTCAGGCATTTTTGACTGCTCCGGAGATGATAGTATGGATAAAGAACCTGAAGCAGTAAGAATTGTTGAGGGATTCGTTGGAGAAGAATGGGATGATCAAAACTGGGTAGTTATTAAGAAGTGTAAAACAAAGAGTAAGGTAGAGGTATATCTTAAAGATGGAATGGATATGAGTAATTGGATTGGTAAGACAGTTAGAGTAGTGAAGCGGTTTGCAGATAAACACAATAATGAAGGGCTTTGGTATATAGAGGGAAGTGATATTCTTATTGATGTAAGAACCAAGGCTCAAGTATCAGGAGACGAAAAGCATATAAAGAATATAGATAAAGACGCTAAGTTTAAAAAGACCTCTCTGGTTGCTGAGGGTGATATCATTATCAAAGGTTCTAAGAAGGTAGAAATGGATGCCTATGTGGAGCCTTCAACCCTTGAGACCTTCCCTAATTTAGCTACCGAAGGCGGTAGGATTTATTCAAAAGATTATCCTAAGGACGGTAAAAAAGGTCGTAAGTTTAAAGGACTTATATACTCATATAAAAAGGAAAATGGCACAGAAAGAGGCGACATCTGGTTTAACTGTATAGATGGAAAGGCAATCATAGGATATAATGTGACTCTGGAAGGCCAAGTTAAACTAAAGTATGACCCTAAGTATGTAGATGAGGATGGGTTTTTGGGAGCCATTTCGACAATCAGCTGGCAGGAGCAGTGATTTGCTTCGTGCGTTGTGCGCTATGAAATCTACTAACGCATAGCGCAAGACGCAGAGCGCATAGCGCAAAAAGGAGGCAAGGATGTCTAAGAGGATGATTACCATCTTGATTATTGCAATTATTATTGGCCTAAGTTTGAGTTTGAGATCTATATTATTCGCGCAGAGATATTATCAACAGCAGGAAATGGTCTCCTGCGATGAATTAGAAGAGATACAAGAGAGGTTAGAGAGTGTAGTGGATTTACTCGAAGAAAAAGGCAATAAAGAAATACTAAGAAAGCTCGACCAGATTCTTGAAAACCAGGCCCAGATAAAGGATGAACTCAGGATAATCAAGGTAAGGGC
>CAYMKG010000028.1:0-9525 GCA_964391145.1 uncultured Planctomycetales bacterium | reverse complement strand
TTCTTGAAAACCAGGCCCAGATAAAGGATGAACTCAGGATAATCAAGGTAAGGGCGTCGCGATAAAATATTGTTATATTGCTATATTACCTTGTCAACTAAAATAATGTGTCGTTTACCGTGAATCGTTTACCGCTAACCGTTCCCGGTAAACGGTAAACAGCGACGAGCGACAGCGAGGAGTGGGTAAACGGTAAACGCAACTACTTCTTTAAGATATAACCTTTATTTTGTAGACAGAGCTTTATATTGATAAGGGCGGTAAATCAGAAGGCTAAACAATATTGCATAGCAGGAGTTTTTGTGTTAGAATTTCTACTGGAGATGGAGTTAGGAGTAATATTTAGGCTTGCAACATTAAAAAAATGAATAACTTAGAAAAAGATTCTAAAGCTCAAAAGCCTGCCGAGTCTAAGTCAAAAATCTCACTAGCCAATATATTCAACTTCATAAAGAATATCTTCGCCTCCACCCAAAACATAATCGGCCTGGACATCGGCACAAGTTACATAAAGATAGTCCAGCTGCAAAAGACACGGGGAGGCTACGCTATTATTACCAATTGCATTACCCGCGCTTTACCCACAAGTGTCAAGGATAATCCGGAAAGCAAAAAAAATTTAGTACAGGAATTCGTAAAGGAATTTATTGCTGACGCCCGGATAAAAACCAAATTAGGCCGCCTGGTTATTTCGGGCAAAGGGGTATTTATCTTCTCGCTGCCTGTGCCTTCTCTTTCTAAGAAAGACCTGAAAGGAGCAGTAAGTATCGAATTAAAAAAACGCCTGCCGTTTCAGATGGATTTAGACAGCATATCTTTTGATTATTTTGTTACCGGGCAGTTTAGGGACGAAAAGGGCGCAACCCTCCTTAGGGTTACTTGTATCGCGGTAGATAACAATGTAGTTACGGAGGGGGTAGAATTTCTAAAAGAAATGAATCTAAGACCTATCGGAATAAGTGTTATACCCGACGCTCTTGCAAACCTTATTCCCTTATGCCTTAATATTAAACCCAATCAGACTATAGCGTTATTAGATATAGGAGCTGATTCTTCTCTGCTTAATTTTTACAAAGGAGATATGCTGCAGTTTTCTCGTGAAATACCTATCGGAGGCGACCATATAACCAAGGCTATGACCAAGAGTATTGTTGCCTCTACCGGGACAATAAATTTGACTGCCGAAGAAGCCGAGAAGATTAAGCGACAATGCGGCATTCCTTTGGAAGATGAAGAGAGCGCAGAATACTATACCGATTTCGGAATGTTGCTTGGCAGTCAGATTTCTGCGATGTTGAGGCCAACTCTGGAACGGTTAATTACCGAATTGGTCAGAACACTTAATTATTATTCCAAGAGTTTTCACATACCCAAGATAGAAGGATTATATTTGACTGGAGGCAGTTGTCGCCTCAAGAATATAGAGAGATTCTTGCTTTCCAATCTGGAGGGGATAGACAGGGTAGAGAGGTTGAATACCCTCAAGGCAGTAAAGGGTTGGGCAGATGTGAGTATATTCAAGCAGGAATTGGTAATGGAGCAGGCTGCTCCTCATTTAAGCGCGGCGTTTGGGGTCTGCTTAGGCAAGGGCGGCAGAGTTAATCTCTTGCCTTTAAAAGAAAGGATAGAACAGAAGGCGAATTTCATGATGGTACTTGCAAAAGTTTCTTTCCCTATAATTTTGATTTTAGTAACCCTGTTTTACACTCTTACCTATATAGGTACGTTCCGGTACAAAAGGCTGATTGCGGCGGCAGAAGCAAGCATAAACAAATTAGACCCTGTTGTCGCTAAGGTTAAAGAATATTTAGCCCTGAAATCAAAGATAGAGCAGAGAAGGAGTCTTCTCGAAAAAGCAGTGGGCAGGCAGCCGTTGTGGTGGGGTGTTCTAAAGGAGCTAAGCGCTGTTACTCCACAAGAAGTGGTTTTGGAGAAAATAGTCACGACCAAAAAGAAGGAGCAACTGGAGATTCGACTGATTGGAGAGATTCTTGCTAAATATACCACAGTTGATTTGGCGTTGTCGCAGTATCTCTTAGCGTTGGATGGGTCTCCTTTTTTCAGCCGGGTGCAATTGATATCTACACAAAAAGATATGTACTCGGTTATTCCGCGCGCGAGATTTGAAATAGTCTGTCAGTTAAGTTATTAATGGTACGGCTCTGCCTACCATTAATCCTGAGCGAGCGAAGTGAGTCGAAGAATTAATTAATACTGAGATGGCCAAATTTACGAAGACAAGAACAGCGCAGGTAATTATTACATATTCAATTTATGGATTAGCTTTGATTTTGTTATATGTTTTTATCGCGCGCCCGGTATCCGGTTATTCAGACAGATTACAAACGGAATTGTTTACTCGAACTCAAAAGATAAGCGAATATGAAAATTTAATCAGGTCTTATCCAAATCCGGAGAAGGAAATAGAAACCATTGAAAAGAAGATTCAGGAGCTGAAAGGTAGAGCGGCGAGTCGCGAACAGATACCCCGGATTATTCAACAACTGGCAAGTAAAACTAATGAGCTTAACATCAACACAATCTCAATCAGGCCGCGGGAAGATATAAAGTATTCCGAAGAAAAATTAATTAAGGGTGTCAGCAAGGTTTATATTGAAATTGTGATGTTAACCCCTTATAAAATAATAGGCGATTATTTAAAAGCGTTAACAGAATTGCCAATAATACTTACCGTAGAAGATTTATCGATAGAGAGACAACAAGAAGTGTCTGTTGGTTCGAGTTCTTCTAAGAATAATGAACTGTTAGTCACTTTACTTCTAAGCGCTTATATGGTATTAGAAATATAGAGTAGCGAGTAGAGAGTAGCAAGTAGCGAGAATGGTAAGAAGACCAATAAGAAATATTGAAGATTTTGATGTTTATCAGAAAGCAGTGAAATTATTTGAGAATTTCTTAGAAGAAGATTTACTGATTCTAAAAAGGAGTTTTGCTGGTAGAATATTAGCAGGGAATCAATTAAGAAGCCTGGATTCTATCTGTGCGAATATGGAGGAAGGTTATGAAAGGAAATCAGGCAAGGAGATAAAGAATTTTTTCAGAATGTCCAAAGGCTCAACAGGAGAAGCAAGAGGAAGATATAAAAGATTAAAGGAATTATTACCAGAGCAAATAATAAATAAGCGTGTAGCAGTCTTGAATGAGATTAGGGCAATGCTTGAATCTCTAATTCAGAAATGGAAGTAGTTTTTTCTCTCTACTCTCTACTTGCTACTCGCTACTCTATATCATGAGCAAGACAGTCAAAGAGATTATTATTACCGTTGCTTTAATTGTAGTTCTGGCGGTAATAGTGATTAATAACCTCAAGGGAGGCGGAAAGGGTAAGCAGGTGAGGAAAGTCAGGGCATCCCCACAGGCGGTAGAGGTTCTGTCAAGCTCTGGGGGTGTATCCGCGGATAAAAAAACATTGAATTTACAGAAACAACGCGCAGAAGCCTTGGCTTGGGGTAGAGACCCTTTTGTGTACGTTGAAGCAGAGACAGATAGAGGCTACCGCACAAGCGCATTGGAGCTGAGGGGAATTTCCTTAGGCGAAGATAAGATTGGTTACGCATTTATAAATAACGAGATTCTTAAGGTCGGCGATACGATCGGGGGATATGAGGTTCTTCAGATTCAAAAAGATAAGGTTTTGTTGAGAAAAGGAAATCAGAGCTTTTATTTGACATTGCCGGAAGAATAAATTTTTTAAAAAAATGAAACCACAAGATTTCACGAGATTTACATATAGAAAATCTTGTGATAATCTTGTCTAATTGGGTGGTTAAAAATGAAAAAAATATTCATATTAAATTTAACAATTTTAATTACTTTCACCTTATTTCCTGTTAAATTTATTTATCCTCAAAAGCCGGATAGCGAGATTATTGAATTCCTGGAATTTCGAGATGTAGATATAAAGGATGTTTTAAGGCAGCTGGCCAAGCAGTATAATCTGAATATTGTTTTTTCTGAGTCGGTAAAGGGCCTGGTTACCGTGCGGTTGGCTAATGTTAGTGTCCAGCAGGCCCTGGATTCAATTATTACCGTAAATGGCTTTGCTTACACTAAGAAGGACAATGTTTATAAGGTAACCACGCCTGAAGAGGCCGAGCGCGAGGGAAAGATGACCAAGCTTTATCGCCTGAATAACGCCGATGCGTCAAAACTTAAAGAGACGCTTAAGAATGTTTTGACCGCCGAGGGTACAATTGAAGCAGATGTACGTTCTAACGCAATAATCGTTACTGATATCCCCGGGGTAATAAATAAGATTGAAGGGATGCTACCGGATTTAGACGACATTACACCCCAGATATTGATTGAGGCCAGATTAATTGAGACTTCTTTAACCGAAGCTGAAAAATTAGGGATTAATTGGACTACCACTATTAGTGTTAGCGGAGCGGTAAGGCCGACTTCTTTACCTTTTGAGCCAAAGGGAGAAGGCAAGTGGATGAAGAATGTATTTCCTCCTGCTACTGGTTCCGATTTTCCTTCAGGCTATCCCTATAGTTTTCCATATGCAACTAAAGATGAGTTTACCTTCGGCACTCTGGATTTTAGCGGACTTCAGGCAATATTTGATTTTCTAAAATCACGCAGTGATACAAAGCTTGTCGCTAATCCGCGCATTGTTACCTTAAATAATCAGAAGGCCACCATAAATGTGGGCAAGGCAATCCCGATTGCGACTTATGAACGAAATGAGACTACAGGGAAATGGGAGATTACTGGCTGGGAATCTGAAAAGGAAATGGTTGGGGTTAACCTGGAGGTTACTCCTCAAGTAAGTCCGGATGGCAGGATAAAATTAAAACTCAAGCCCGAGGTTAGCAGCATTTTTGATTGGATAACTGATGAGGATGGAAATAAGCAGAGGCCGATTACCAGCACCCGCGTTGCTGAAACGGAAGTCCAGATTAAGAATGGCCAGACTGTGGTGATTGGGGGATTAGTAAAGAACAAAACGCTGACAACGGTAAAAAAGATTCCTATCCTTGGCGATATCCCTATTCTTGGCCTTTTCTTTACCAGAAGGGAATTAAGTTCTGAGGAAGATCCTAACGAGCAAACCGACTTGCTAATCTTTGTAACCGCAACTATAATTAAGGACTCAGATGAGCCTTTGGTTGCCTGGCAGCGCTACATGGTTACTTCACCGCCAAGGCCGTTTAAGTTAGGAACCAGGGCAGTCGCAGACATAATTAAAGAGGCAGGAAAATGAGAGATAAAAAAATTCTGATTTTATTTGCGTTTGTTTGCGCTGTTTTAGGAGTTATTTTGTTTTTATCAAGGCCGCAAGATATGCAAAAACAGCAAATTAGCCCAGCGCAAGAAGCAAGGCATCAGGCAGACATCGGCAGATTAAGAGAAGAGATTAAGCGGAACAATGATTTAATCCGTTCCTTTGTGCAGATGAATCGCTCTCTTAAAAATAGATTGAATGCAAAGGAGAGCAAATTAAGAGAAGAAAAGGAGAAATTGCAGAATTTAAACGTCAGAGTTAACGAGCTTCTTTTAGAAAACAAGATGCTGAATAAGGAATTAATATCTACAAGAGAGACTTTAACTCAACTCGAAGAATTAACCCAGCCGATAAGAAGGAGGTTTGAAGGGTTAGAGAGCACCTTTGAGGGAATCAGCGCCTCCTTGACTGCTTTGGGATTCAGCCCGGGTAAAGAAAAAGAATTAAGGAGGCAGCTGGCTTTTCTGAAAAGAGAGCTGGTTGCAATTGACCGCCAGATTCCCACGCTGATTAAGGAAAATAAAAATTACCGGAAGCAAGCGGAGACTTTAAGAAACCTCCTCGGCCAGAAAGATAATCAGATACAGAATTTAAAAGAGAAATTAAAACAAGGCCTGGCAATGGCAAAAGAGCTCCAGGGGGTTATTATTGAGAAGTCGAAACTGGGGAAAAAATTGAATGAATCCCAAGAGAGGAATAAACTCTTTGAGGGGAAATTAAGCGAAAAAGACGAGCGGATAGAAAATTTGGAAAACAGATTGAAGGAAGAACTTGCGAAAAAAAAGCAGGAGCTAAACAGTTTTCTTGAGGCAAAGGCAAACTTGGAAAGAGAGATAAATCAGTTACGGGAAAAAAATGTTAATTTGAAGAGGCAGTTAGAGAAAGAGCAAATAAATAAAAACGACCTTGTCCGCCTAAAAAGGAAAAATTTTGTCTTAGAGCAAGGCCTGGAAAATCTTAGGAAGAAAAAATTCCTGTTAAATGAGCATATTGCGAAATTAAAAGAGCAGGTTCAGAAACTGCAGGATGACAACAAGACCATAGCTTCTCTCAAAGAAATAAATCAGGAGCTTGAGGAGCAGCTAAAATTAACAAGAGCGGAAGTGGATAAGTTAAACAGCCAGTACGCGGATTTAAAGCTGGAGTACGAGTCGGTGAAAGACACTGTAGCTAAGAATGAAGCTGAACTGGCCAAGCGGGCTGAGAGAATATTGAGTCTCCAGGATAGATTGATTGCGGCAGAGGGGAATATTGAGCAGTTGCAAAACGATTCTCTGCGGCAAAAAGAGGAGTCGGCCGGTTTAAGGAGGCAGTACGTTGCCAGGCAGTTGGAAAACGAAAAATTAAAAGACCAATTAAAACTGTACACGCAGAGATTAGCTGATTTGCAGAGTCAGATTATGCAGGCTGCGGAAACAAATTCGATTTTGCAGGAAAGGTTGCGGGAGATTTCAAATATATTTAAGGCCAAAGAAGCTTCTTCCGCTCCCGAAGCAAGCACTAAGAAAGTAGATGTCGAACTTATTCCAGAGGTAAACACATTAGAAGAAAGGGATGCAAAAACAGAGGAGGAAGAAAGCACAAAAGAAGACTCAATAAAGACAGGACAAGAGAATGAGAAATAAAAGCAAAACCCTTGATTTAATAAAAATTTTTATATTCGCGGGATTATTGACTGTAAAGACTGGTATGTGTGTTCAGGCGCAGGAAAGGCCCTCGCGCGAAGAAATAATTCAGAAGTCAACCGAGCATTTTCAAGAAGGTGAAAGATTTTACAGCCAGGGGGATTTTACCCGCGCTGATGAAGAGTTTAAAAAAGCGCAGGAGTTATTAAATTATCTTCAGCAAGAGCAGATAAGCGTTAAACCGGGAATAGGAGAGCTGCCAGTAAGCAGCGTTAAAGGTAAAAATAGTCAGGAAAAAGAAATAAATTACGCTGATTATTTAAAAAAGGCTTTGGAGTCTTCCAAAACCGGTGACTTTGAGACAGCAATTTCGAATTACTTAAAGGCGATTGAGTGCTATCCAGATAATGCCGACCTTCATTATAATCTTGCAGTCGAATACTTAAGAACCAGTCAGTTTGATAAAGCGGCGAAGGAACTTGGTAAGGTTATTCAATTAAATCCCGAGGATAAAGACGCTTATTATAATCTGGGCGTGTTACATGAAAGTTACCTTGGGAATTGGAAACTCGCCAAATTTTATTACTCTCAATATGTTAAACTCGCTAAGCGAGAAGCTGATGTTAATGAAGTTAAATCCTGGATTCGGCAGATAGATAAGAAGATCAGGTTAGAAAAAAAGGGGTCGCAGGCCAGTGACAGATAAAGAATTGCAGGATTTATTATTGAGTTCGGGGCTGCTAAAGAAGGAAGAGCTTGAGAAGGCAATTGATGAGACCAGAAAATTAAAGAGGCCCCTTGAGAAAGTTATCGTAGATTTGCGCCTGTTATCCCGCCCCGCCCTTTATGAAACAATTGGCAAACATATAGGTTACAATTACATAAATTTGAGCAACGTCAAGCGGGACGAGGAACTAGTCAAGATTATGCCTGAGCAATTAGCCCGGCAGACTCAGGCTGTGCCGGTAATGATAGAAAAAAATGTTCTTCATATTGCGATGAGCGAGCCCACAAATCTATATGCGATCGACCAGATTCAGGCATACACCGGCTATCCTTTAGAGATATACCTTACCAGTCCACAAGAGATTGATGAGACGATAAACAGAATTTATTCTCAGCAGGCGATTACCAAAGATTTATTGGAGGGCTTAAGCAAAACGCCGGCCGAAGCAAAGGGGGCGCTCAGCGAGGGCAGTTCCATAATCAAGCTCGTGGATTTAATCATTGCTCAGGCAGTAAGAGACAGGGCTTCTGATATTCATTTCGAGCCAGAACAGGAAACGACCCGAATTAGATTCAGGATTGACGGGATACTGCATGAGATTCCGTCTCCTCCAAAGGAATGGGAGTCGGCAATTATTTCCCGCATAAAGGTTTTAGCAGGCATGGATATCGCCGAAAGCAGAGTTCCTCAAGATGGCCACTTTCAAGCAAAAAGCGACGATAAAATAATCGACTTCCGCGTTTCTACTATTCCTACTATATACGGCGAAAATCTGGTTTTGCGACTTTTGGACACCAGTTCTGTCCTGATTGGCCTGGAGAGACTGGGTTTCAGCACTTACGAAGAATTAAAAAGATATGAAACTCTGATTTCCAAGCCTTACGGGATAATCCTATCTACCGGCCCCACGGGTTGCGGAAAGACCACCACTCTTTATTCGGCATTGATGAGAATAAACTCGGTTGATAGAAATATAATTACAATTGAGGACCCTGTTGAATATCGCTTAGGCCTTATCCGCCAGATTCAGGTTAATCCCAAGGCAGGAATAACCTTTGCTAACGGCCTTAGGGCAATTCTACGCCAGGACCCCGATGTAATTATGGTTGGCGAGATCAGAGACCTTGAGACAGCCGTAATTGCAGTTCAAGCTGCCTTAACCGGGCATTTGGTTTTTTCCACTCTTCATACTAACGACGCTCCGTCAGCGGTTACACGGTTAGTGAATATGGGCGTTGAACCGTTCCTTATTTCTGCCAGCTTAGCCGGGGTAATGGCTCAGCGTTTAGTCAGGGTAATATGCCAGGAATGTAAAGAGGCTTACGAACCATCAAAGGCAATTTTGGAAAAATGGGGATTAAAAGACCAGGGCGACATTACTTTATTTCGGGGGCGGGGATGTGAAGTGTGTAAGGGCACAGGGTATCGAGGGCGCACAGGGATATTTGAATTAATGATTCTTGATGATGAGATGAGAGAGATGATTATCTCTTCTGCTTCTACAGTTGCTTTAAGAAAAAGAGCTCAGGAAAAAGGAATGCGGCTTTTACGCGAAGACGGTTTAGAGAAGGCGTTAGCCGGCATAACCTCAATAGAGGAGGTAGCTCGGGTCTGCGAAGAGCAGATTGAGATTAAGGCGGTCAGCAAAGAAGAAAAGGTTGAGCCGTTCATAAAGCCAACTGTAGAAATCAAAGAGGAGAAGGAAGCTGCTCCGCCTCCGCCCAAGCCCAAACAGGTTTCGGTTGAAGATTCGGAATTACAGGCATACCAGAAGCGCATTGCCAGCTGGCTCAGTAGAAAAAAATAGATGTACGAACAATACTGGAGTCTTAAAGAAAAGCCGTTTCAAAATACTCCTGATCCGCGCTATTTGTATTTATCCAGCCAGCACGAAGATGCCTTAATGAAGCTTACTTATGTTG
>CAYMKG010000027.1:4666-11104 GCA_964391145.1 uncultured Planctomycetales bacterium | reverse complement strand
GGTATTTTCAGCAAAACCCTGACAGAAAACCTCTGGCTTGATTTGAATTTAGGCTATTATTTTACCGGCGGCAAGGCCTCGGATGACGCATTCATATATTGCCTCGGGCTTACCACCGGCTTTAGAGAAAGACTCTACGTTTATGCCGAATTATACGGAGAGGTTGAGTTTGAGCGGAACTTCAATGACAATGTCTGTATAGGAGCTTTAAGCGTTGGCTACGAAATTAATCCACGCCTTTTTATTAAGACAGGTGCGGCTGTGGGAATCTCCGACGGCGCCAATGACTTAATGATATCCGGCCGTATAAGCTTCAGTTTTTAAATTATTAGCGGAAGTAAAACGCCTGCAAATTCCTCGAGAAATCCCTTTAAGTCACCCACACACAAACTAAAGCGCGTTCTCAATTAACAGATTACTTAAGCAGGTTTTTAAGGCCTGGCGTGGTTTTATCTATCTCCAACCAAGAAGATTAATTACATGAGATGTAGCAAGCATGCTATCTATCCAATATCCTATTCCGGCACTTTGACGATTGTTTAGCCTGGAATAGGGCGCTCCGCTGTAATTTGCGCTTTCAAACATTATGAGGTCGTATAACGTATCTTTGCCCTCTATATAATCGTAGTATGCATAGGCAAGAGATAAACGGGTAACATCGGTTCCCCAATCGTCCTTGCCATCGCCATATGTGTCGGCTATACTGCCAAGCCCAAGTGTTAATTGATAGTTTTCATCTATATATGGCTGAAAAGCATTAAACACATTAACAGCATTATGTTGGAACTCGCTGGGAATCTCTTTACCTGCCAACACATAAAGTTGCGCTGCCATACCTAAGTTACCCATTGTACCAATACCATAGATTGGATTTATGCCTTCGTGGTTCTGCATCAAGTAGTTATCGGGTAGATTTTTAGAGTACAACCCCATAATATCGTCGGTTTCTCCTGTGGTAAATACATGAAAAGCAAAAACTCTTGCCCCCTTATCCCAATTCTCAGCCCTACTATCATCAGAAAACATATTGGCAGCTAATGCCAAGATGATAGAACACATAGCGTTCTCTTCGGCGCGAGAATTACCTTCCCAATTAGAAAAGGCTTCCTGGTAAGTAGTGCCAAACCAGGGATCTATTTCATCAGGTGAATTTTTTATCTTCTCCAGACGCTCAAATAGAATGTCAGCGCAAATGGTTACTATAGCTCTGACACTGTTTTGAGTATTCTCATCGAGTTTATCCCAAACCAACCATGCAGCAAAACCTAATTGATAGGCAGCGCATAAATGCCAAAACCCAGTCGTCTCCCACTCTTCTTTTGTTGTAGGAAGTCCATTCATTGCTTCCTTTATCCAAGCGTTTAATTCATCAAAATACTCCGTATATCCGGCCTTAACAAGATAGGCTAAAACTAGCGCCCGTCCGGCCTTGGCTCTGGCCACCCCATCAGCAGGTATGTCTTCATAATTGGGCGCCTGGTTAACAAAGTTTATTAATAACTGTATCTCTGTATTTTTTATAACCTCCTTTTTTGCTTGGGTTATAAGTTCCTGTTCAGAGGCTCCTTCAGCAAATAGTTGTTCTACGAACTCGCGGCTAATCCTCTGGCTGAGGATATCTTTCCATTCTGCCAAGGCTTCATCCGAAAGCTCCATTCCGTAGTCCGCATAGAGTTGAGATATAAACTCCACTATAGTCGTAATGCCGAGGTTCTCAACAGATTTTCCGACTAATGCCGAATAGAAACTAACCCAGCCTTCTTTTGTATTAGTGTCAATATCTCCTATCCCCTGCACATATTCGCTCCAGTGGGCTAAGACATCTTCGTATATCCGCTTTGCTGCGTCATAACCATACTTCCTTACTACATCATCCCAGAATGGCAACACCCAGGGCCTAGTTGTATCAGGAGGAACAAAATCCGCTGCTAAGGTAGCGGGTTTAAATCCCAAAGCCCCGGCCGATTGTTGTGCCATCATCCAAACGCCTGGATAAGAATTGGGCGACACCCAAATACCTATTCCGGCATATGCCTTCCAATTATCAAGCAAATCTTTAAATATCTCCCTGGCAGGAAAGTATCCATAAACATCTGTGAGGTCGTGCCAAAATCCTCCTGCCTCTATAAGGTCATCAAAGAGGCTGTTGTGTGTCTGTTCGTCTAAATTGCTTAGGAGGTTTATTGCCGTAAGGAAATATTCGGGTTCGCTAAGTCTTGTTAAGAGCGAAAGTTGCCTATCATAATCTAAGCTCTGGAATATTTGATTGGCTAGAGCATATCCCTGGGATTGCGGATTAGGCAAGGCGCCTGAAGAATAATCCATAAGGGCATTGATAATCCTTACCTGCTCATCAGTCGATAAGTTTCCAAAGATGACCCCTGCCATGTAGGCACGCACATCATCCTTAAGCAGCTCTCCTAATACCTGACCAGCAAGCTGGGCTTCAGCTTCAAGCAAAGCCCTAAATATACCCATGACCTCAGGATTATCTACCCCTGTTGGCCAGTGAGCAAGGATCCTGGAGGCAACAGTAGGATCCTGTTGAGCAAGCCAGACAAATAACTCATTGCGGGTTGCGGAATCTAAACCTCTCAGGAGTTGGGTTGCTGCAGTAGGATAGTATTCATCACCCAATATCAACAGCAGAGCCTTCTGCTCATCTCTGCTTAAAGAAGCATAGATCTCCTGAGCCCTGGCTATTCTATCTGGGTCACCGCTTGCTATCGCATCCCTTAGCCAGTCTGCTCTCTGCTGGTCTGTCCAACCATACCACCCAAAAGGAAATAGTGAAATTATGGGAAACTTTCCGGGAATAGACTCCGGTTCTTCCATAACCGGCTCAACTAGCAAATCCGCTTTATTAATAGGAATTATTCCGCTATTTATTGTCTCCACTGCCTCTGAATCAATCCTTACGTGTTTAATCTGAGCGCTAGCCCGTTCCCACCTCTTCTCAAACTCCTGGCGAGTAAGAAATCCCTCGCGATTTTGAAAGCCTTCAAGCCGAGAGACAGATTTAAAATCAGAAGCCCAACCTATTTGAGCAAAGCAAAGGGCTTCTATTATTATCCAGACAACTATTTGGCGCCACAACCGTCTCATTGTTCTCGCCTCTTCCCTGTTTTAAGAATGTTTAATGTGTGGGTAGCATAGTCAAAAAGAAACATGCAACAACGAAACAAATTAATGCTTTTTTAAACATTTGATTCTTCCTCAAACCGTGACTCTTTGCTAACCCACAGCCTTCCACCCCCCACCAGCACCAATTTTGGAAAAATTAATGCCGGGTTTAGCTTTGTCATAAAGGAATTGAATGAGAAGTAATTGTCAAAAGTGCATTTCTCGTTCAGTCATAGTAAAAACTGCCTATAGACTTAACGTTGGGAGAATCTCTTGATAAATCAATGTCTTGCATATAAAAACCTACTGTTCCCCACCATTCCATGAATTCATCATATGGTAGCACCATCCCAAAATTACCAGGGGTCGGGTCTGCAATATATTCTATCCCCGATACATTTACTAAAACAACCGCATGGCCTGGTAAAAGAAGCACCTCTGATTGAATACCGTTTTGGCCGAGCATAAAATTTAATATTAACGCGTAGTCTCTACAAACGCCGCCTTGTTCGACAATACTTCTGCCTACTGAGAAAAATCCCTTGAGATCGCGCCAAGCCACTTCCCACACTTTGGGATCCTCGAGGTCGTGATTGTACTTACCGTGGTTGGCAATACTGCAAGTCAAATCTTTAATAAATATCAGTATATCTTTTGTGTCAAAATTAACATCGCTATACACCTCGTTTTGCCATTGAATAAATATTGGGTCATCTGGATTTATCCCTCCACCTGCAAAAAATAAAAACATGAGTCTACAAAGAGACTGGGAAGGGGGGGGTGATTCAAGCAAAAAAGAGATAAATTCATCAGTGATAAATTCATCGCGCATCTTAAGAGTTTTACCTCCGATAGGCTCTGTAGCTGATATACTCACGTCTGAAGCCGTACTATCTCCTGAAATGGTTACTTCTAAACCGTCTGCTTCTTGCTGTTCTACATCAGCTTCCGGCTCATATTTCCTGCCTTCATTCTCATCATAACCCCAGTTAGGTTCTCTGGAATCATTTTGATTTCCTTGGTTATCTTGGGAATTTTGTGCTGTTTTTGGAGAACTAGAAGATAGAGGCAAGAGGTCGGGAAAGATTATCCTTGTTGTCCCATCAATAAGCTCTTTGTCTTCATTGAAAACACCCTTCTGGATTAGGATAAAACGAATACCTTCTGCTGTTACGCCATGAATTGCAATCTGGACAAGTGAATCACCAATATAAGTCTCAACATTCCTATAATTAGCGGAAGGCACCTCTATAACAGAGGTAAGCTGAAGTGTTCCGTTATCCACTACGCCGCTAGTAGAGAAGTTCATCGAATCTCCGCCGCCCATTACGTGAATCTCAAAACCGGAAGCACCGACTTCAAATTTGGCTAAAGTTCCTCCGGAGGCAAGTAAACGTAAAGCCGTAAAAACTGTCTGGTCCCTCATCTGCCTGGAACCGCCATTTCTGGTAATAAAATCCCCTCCTGCGTCTAAATTCACAAGTTGACCGTCCTGGCTCATCACCCAGGGAACAAATGCACCGTGAGCTGCTGCATTGTGATAGGCGGCCTCAGCAGCTGCCCGGGCTTCCTCATCCGATGCCCCGGCCATCTTGGCTGCATCCCAGGCTGCGTCTCCGGCAGCAGAAGCGGTTGTACCTCGAAATCTTTTTCTTGCATCCGCGGCCTCGGCCCTCGCACGGCGGTATTTCGACCAGGCGCGCAACGTATCCCCAAATACAGTATCTCCACCGCCCAACAAGTCGCGCTGAACTTTAGCAAGCATCTCATCCTCACGAGAATCATATCCCTTGCCGCTGTACCAGTTCTTAGAAATACCGTTGGACGTCATAATCCAAATCATCGTTTCTCTATCAGAGGCATCAGTTAGTGACAACGGCCTGCAAAGCCAACCGTCTTTGGTAACTCTAAACAAAATACCTTCTGCGGTACTAAAAACTAAGTCTGTCTCTCCATCTTCATTGCCACTTAAAAATAGCTTTCCTTGCTTTCCTACTTGTGGTGTTAATTTTGCCATCCACTTCTCTACTTCTGCCTCTCTGTATACACCATCCATATATGCTAAACCGCCGTTGATAAGTAAACCGCGCAATACATTCAGCGTCTCCTGGGTAAAGATAGCTTCTATTCCCATATTAAGACGATTTACTTTCCCTTTTCTATCAATGGAAAACCCAAACGTGGCAATAGGATTAGCAACTGCACCTGTGTCAAAAATGGATTGCAAGACTGCTTTCTGAGCACCATTAGCAAGACCTAAAATTGCCTGTTGTACTGCAGGATCAGTTATATCTACCTCAAGACCAAGGATATTCCAGGTTGACCTGCGGTTATGGTCGATAGCAATGGTCAGTTCAGCGGTATCATTCTGGGCATTACTCAACAGAACTCCCAAATACCCTGCTTTTTCATCTCCAGCAAACTCCTGTAAAGCCTGTTGAACCGCCGGGTCTTTAATATTAAGCTGTAACTTAATATAAAAGTTAAGCTCCTTATCATTGCCACCTATTCCTATGGCAAAGGTGGCAATGTTATCCACTACATGGTTAAGTATAACGCCGAAAGCGGCTTCCTTGCCTTTGACCGTCCTTATAAGGGCAGCGCGAACTTCTGGGTCATTGATATCTAACTGGAATCCTGCTATCCTTATGCTCGCCTGATTCCCGTTTATGGATAAAGAAATTTCACCTGTATTATTCAGTGCTTTGTTAAGAAACACAGCCATATCTTGCCTACGATTATCCTTCTCTGATACTAAGCTTAGTATGGCTTGCTGAACCTCCGGGTCTTTTATATCAACTCTGAGGCCTAAGATGTCTATATTATTGATCTCTCCGTCTTTATTGAACGCAAAACTTACCTTTACTGTTTCACTGGTATTATTATCAAATAAAACACCCAGGATATTCGGGTCTACGCCCGAATCTCTTAGTGCATTAGCCGTTAAGTTTATGAGGGCCTGCTCTACCTCAGGCGTAAGATTCACCTCGAGATGTTCAAAATAAATCCCCTCTATCTGGCCATCAGCACCGCGCACAGTTACAATGGTAACTGTCCCAGTGGCTTCATTAAGGATAATCCTCATATTATTAGCGGCATCTCCATCATCACCCATAAGTCCTATTAAATATGCCCTCGTCTCATCGTTAAGCTCTATGGTTTCTTTGGTCTTATCATAGGCCTTGCCATCATTGACGCCTGACTCGTGATAGCCGATTACTCTATCATTAGCGTCGTATGTAATATTGTCTCGGGTATAGTCATAGGCCTTGCCATCATTGACGCCTGACTCGTGATAGCCGATTACTCTATCAT
>CAYMKG010000027.1:0-4566 GCA_964391145.1 uncultured Planctomycetales bacterium | reverse complement strand
TGCTATCATACTCAATCTTGTCTCTGGTCCTATCGAATGTTTGACCATCGACAGTACCTGACTCATGGTAACTGGTTACCCTACCTTGGACATCGTAGGTGATATTATCCGTAATATAATCCTTATATATCTTCTCTTTTCCATCCTCTATATAAACACCACTTTTAATTCTCTCGATTACCTGTCCATCACTATTTGAAATCTCTATGTTAAAATTTGTCGTGCCATTTGAATTGATTCCGAACTTTACTGAGACGCCTTCAGCATCTTCTGGCATATCGTAACCTAATGCATCCATTAACTCCTGGCCATATATCAGGCCCGTCTCAATAGTAATACCCAGAGAATTACCCTCGGCATCGGTGTGAGTGATGAATGCTGCCTCTTTCCCTACCAAACCCATTAACGTCTGAACAATAGCTACCATGCGGTTGAAATCGATATCCGAGGGTAGGCCGGCAATAACCTCGGCAATATCGTCTTCATCAACAATACCCCTCTCAACATTAAACCATCCTCCTTCACCATCTCGGAATCCCGTAACAGCGCCTATGGATTTACCGTTCCATTCATGAGTCCTGATTAAATCACCATTGGAATCATAGACTCGCACCTCATTGCCCTCGTATTGATATCTCTCTACTTTCCCATCCGGCGTAACGACCTCTTTCTTTCTGCCTCTTGAATATTGTATCCTTGTGCCATCATTGAGAACAACCTGAAAAAGTCTGCCCTGGATATAATAATAAGTTCCGCGATTGGTAACAATGTTTCCCGACCCAGATTTGTTGATGTGCCTCTCTAATACCTTCTCCTCTTCTTCTGGCGACCGGGATTGCTTTCCGTTTATCTTACCACGCACATCAGCAACGGCTACGGCGATGACTTTCTCCATATTGCTATCTGTGCCGGCTAACTTAACCCAATCATCGTAACGCTCCTGCCATAACTGGCGAATCTTCTCTATCTCCTCTGCAGTTATGCCTGAGTCAGGAAGTATGCGTTGCCATAGCGCCGGGTCCCAGAAGGCTTCGCCCGGATGCTCCCTGGATGCCTCTCTTACTCCTAAAAGGCGCTCATCAACATAATTACTGCAGGCGATTTCAATATCAACCATATTTACTACTCCATCTGCGTTAAGGTCGTAATCCGGATTATAGTTCTCGTCGCCTACCTGCGAACCGAAGGCGGTGCCTATTAAATCCAAATCTCCCTGATTAATCACGCCGTCATTATTGACATCTCCTACTATGGGCTCTTCTGCAACAGAAGCATTGCTATCTGCAGAATTAATGGGGAGTTCTGCATCAACAGACTCTACGGGGATAGTTTTTTCAGAATCATCCGCATCGCTTACGTCTGCATCGTCCTTTTGTGAGGATAGAGAAACAGGATCAATCTCGATTTGCTTGGCTTTTCTGAGCTGGGTTTTGGCTCGCCTGCATCTCTTCTCCAGCTCCTGAGGCGCAAGGTATCCTTCTTGAGCCGACGAGGTTCCGAAAGGAACAACAAATCTAAGGTCAGCTGCCCAGCCTATCTGAGTATAGAAAAAGACCTGTATTATCATCCAAACTATGGCTTTAGACCATTTCTTCTTCATTAAACCATACCTCCTTCATTACCATTGCCTCTATTTCCCTTTAGTTGCCTAAATACTTCCCCACAGATCCTGATCTATAAGAAGACACGACAGGAATCTTATAATCCTTTATTTTTCTTATATTATCAACTTTATAACTAGGCATATTAAACGATTGTTGGCTTACCTTTTCTTTCTCATCATTAATCTGGCAAAATGGTAATGTATCCTTGTCCTTGTCAAAAGTGCTTTTATTTTTCTGTGCCTGCAGCCCTGCGTCAAGAAAGTTCCCATCAGTATCAGGAAAGGCTCCTTTCGCAGGCCCCGGCCCACCTCCAGCCGACACTATTTCTCTTATCTTTAATTTGTTAATGATGTAATCTTTGAATTCTGCGCTTTTGGAATTAAACTCGGGGCTATTGAGAAAAGCTTCCACAATCTCTCGAAGAGACATGCCATTTCTGTAGGCATTAACCCAAAACTGAAGCCCTTCTGAATCAGGGTCTCTCCCTAAAACAACCCGATAAAGAGCAGACACTTTCTCTACAGGACTTTTGTTTCTAAATTCTTGGGAGGCAAAGAAGCACTGTGCTATTTTAGACCACGACAAACCTTTATTATATTCATTTGCCCAATATCCAACCTCTTCCTCAGAAGGCTCTCTGCCTAATATATATCGGTAGAAAGAAAAAATCTTCTCTCTAATTGAAAGTTGCTTATATTCTTCCGAATTATAAAAGGCCTCTCTGATTCTATCTAGTGAGACGCCGCTTAAAAGTTGGTCTACCCAAGCCTTAAACCCTTCATATTCTGCCAAGCACACCTCTCTTCCCAATATTTCATTGTAAAGCCCTCGAATAGCGTAAGCAGCTGCCAGCACTTTAAATGCTAGTTTGGGAGAGCCATCTATGTTTAAAATACCGAAGTATCCCTCTGGATCATCCGGATCTGGTAATATTTCATCTCTCATCTCATAAAACAGGAATTTCTCAACTCCGGATTCCACGCAGGCAAGAAAAATCTTTAGAAGTAAATCGGCTTGTTGCTCTTCGCTCATACCATTTATCTGAGCAACCCCCGTTTCCATAACCCACACATTTCCCATTGCTTCAAACACCTTTACAATCGCAGGGATGCAAGCAGGGTCCCCATAAATATCCAAGCCCAGTATGTCTACATGATTGGCAATAACACTATAGAACTGTTGCCATGCCGCTACGCGATGTTTGTCCTGGGGGCCGCCTACATTAGCCGCGATGGTTGCTTCGGTTCCTATTCCGGTATTAATCGCTTCTCTTGCGATATCAAATAGTTCTGCTAACTGACTCAAATACGCTGCATAGGACTGCGCATCTTGTATCTGAAACCCTTCATCCATGCCGGGCGGCCTTGCTCCATAGTTTCTAAAATGATGTATGTCGGCCTCATTAAAAACCTGCCAAACATCTACTCCGCAATCTCTTAGCTCAGAGGCAATATATTTTATTATATTATAGACTTCTGATTTAAGCTCTTCGAATGTAAGCCCTTGCCCCAATATGGCATCGCATGGATTAATCACCAAAACAGTATCGATACCCTTTTCTTCTGCATATAAAAGCGCTTCTTTGATTTGTGTTAGATAGGCGGCATCAAATGACCACTGCCCGTTTTCATCCTTTTGTAATACCCTTGCGTTCATAGTAATATTAAAACGAATGGTGTCACCACCCACAGAAACCAGCTTATCAACATCCTGCTTAAATGCCTCTAATTTAAGAACAGAATCAGCAAAGTCAGGATTCAGATGCGTAGTGACTCCCCATCCGAATGCCTTGTCCTTAGAGACAAATGCAAAAACCATTAACAAAATAGCCATTAATACAATTGACTTTCTCATTTTCTCCTTATTGTTTTCGGTCTTTTAAAATAAAAAGCCGGGTCGCCAATCTTTCGGCAGCCCGGCTGCGCTTTCAATAAAAAGTAGAGTAGATTTTTAACAGCCCTACCTTTTCCCGGAGTAGAATCTTACGCCCTACTCAGGCGTCCGTGGCTTTGCTCCTGATATTCAATCAGGAACCTTTATCGAGAAATGGCAATAAATACTTTTTTAAAGTTTTTAAGAATAACCTGAAAAAAACTCTTGCATTTTAAAATATAACCTATAATTTAACCACAATCAAGTTAAGAAAGCTAACTTTTGTTTCTGTTAACATTAGATATCTTAAGCAGTATTGACCATGGGCTATTACTTCTATTTAACATCTTCTATTCTATTCTAAATAATCACTACAAATTCGCCGCGCGGCTTTCCTTTAGAGAAATGCTCGTGTATTTGACTTATCCGTGAGCGTAAAACCTCCTCAAACTTCTTGGTTAATTCGCGCGCCACTACTATGGCAATGTCGCCAAACACGGCTTGAACATCTTCCAGGGTTGTTAAAATACGGTGGCGGGACTCGTAAAAAATAACGGTGTAATTCAGGTTTTTTAATTCCTCAAGGCGTCTTCGTCGAGCAGCAGATTTTTTTGGCAGAAACCCCTCAAAGATAAATTTGTGGGTTGGTTTGCCCGAGAGAGCCAGAGCGCAAATAAAAGCGGTTGCTCCAGGAATTACCGTTATCGGGATGTTGCTCTGGATAGCCAGATTGATAATGTGCTGGCCGGGGTCAAGTATTCCCGGCATACCGGCATCGGAAATAAGAGCGATATCTGAGCCGCTTTTTAATTTCTCCAGGAGATATTTTGCCTTGGTGAACCTATTGTGCTGGAAGTAACTCGTAGTGGGAGTTTTGATGCCGTAATGTTCAAGAAGTATCCGGCTGTGCCGGGTATCTTCGCAGGCAATTAAATCCACAGATTTTAACACCTCTATAGCGCGTAACGTTATATCTTTTAGATTGCCGATAGGAGTTGAAACGATATAAAGCATATTGGATTCAGAATCTATTCTACGGTTACTGACTTCGCCAGATTACGCGGCTGGTCAACATTACAGCCTCGCTTGA
>CAYMKG010000026.1:7707-11224 GCA_964391145.1 uncultured Planctomycetales bacterium | reverse complement strand
GCTGAGAGCAACTTCGAACTCACCAAGATTTTTTTCTTGGGTCCAATACTGCAAAAAGCGGATTATTATCCACAATCGGCGCAACAGACCAAGACTTCTGCGGCAGATAGACTAAAGGCTAGAAATTTAGTAAATATGTTAAAACCTGGTTTTTCCGAAGCGCGAGGGTTAATTTCCGAAAACATTTTGCTGAAAAAACCGCCTACGCTTATCTTGACTGAGAGCAAAACCGCGTATTTTAAATCCACCCCGCCCGTGAAGATAAAGAAAGCAGATTCCAGCATAATGTTTTATCCACCAATGCCTTACCATTTTCTTTTATATTTTAAAGACCGCCAGGTTGCTCATATGGAGGTAGCCTTTTATATTTCGCCAGACGGCAAAATTGCCGGATTGAAAAGAAAGATTTCCACAGGAAATCCCGAAGTCGACCTTTTGATTATGCGCAATCTTTCTCATTTTCTTAATCTTTGCAAGTCTAATTTTTCATTAAGCTCTTGGCAGACAGTGAAGATTGACTTAAGTCCTTAGTCGGTTAAAAAATGATAACGCTTGATATATCTTTCGCCATAGCTTTATATTTGTTTATCCTCTTAGGGCTGGTATTTTGTTTTTGGATATTCTTAAGAGGCAGGGAGTTCTTCGAGGACTTCTTAAGTCTGAATCCGAGGTTTATCTGGTGCTGCAGTATTTGCACTTATACCTATTTTACTACCCATAAAACGGAAATCTCGGTATGCCCGCGGTGCGGATGTTATAATAAGTATAAGGCTGAGAAGAAAGGATAGATTAATATGCCTTTAAAAAAGATTGTCAACAAGTTATTAGGAGAGTTGCTCATTGAAAGGCAGGTCATAACATCCGAACAGCTCCAGGAGGCCCTCAACATTCAGAAAGAAAAGGGAGGGCTAATCGGCGAAATACTGGTCGAAAAGGGATTTGCCAGGGAAGAAGATATCGCTCAGGCTTTGACTGCCCAATACGGCTTTCCTTATCTGCCGCTTGAAAATTATGAAATTGATTCAGAGATAATAAAATTAATTCCTCGTAATGTAGCTAAACAGTATTTGATTATTCCGGTAGACAAATTGGGCAACAACCTGAGCATAACTTTGGCTAACCCTTTAAGCAGCGAAGCGGTTGAGAAAGTAGAGAAGATTACCGGTTTAAATCTGCAGGTCTTTGTGAGTACCGCCAGCGATATTCGCAGGGCAATTGATAAGTACTATAAAGGTGAAAGGTAAAAGGTAAAAGGTAAAAGGTAAGTTGAAGGGAGCGAGGGACGGATGCCTTCCCTAAAAGAACGCCTTACCGAAATATTGATTAACAACAAACTTATCACTCCGCAGCAACTCCAACAGGCCCTGGAGGTGCAGAGAAACAAAGGAGGCAGGTTAAGCAATATCATTGTAGATTTAGGTTATGTTAAGGAAAGCGACCTTATGCCCGCATTGAGCCAGGGCCTCGGCTTGCCGCTTATCGATCTTAAAAGAATTAAAATTGATTCAAAAGTCCTAAATATAATCCCGCCTAAAATCTGCAGGCATTACCAGATAATTCCGATTTCGCAAATAGGCGATACTCTAACTATTGCCATGGCTGATCCGCTGAATATTTTCGCTATAGACGCTCTGCGGAATTTAACCGGTTTTCAGATAAATCCGATTATCTCCGCAGGCGAGCAGATCTTACATGCGATTGACCAGTTTTATCCGGATACTACCAGCGGAATAATCGAGGACCTGCTTTCTGAAATCAGCGAATCCAAGATAGAATTGATTCAGGAGGAGAAAAAAAATGTAGTAAGCGACCGGGAATTAGGGTTCGCCAGTAGGCAAGGGCCGGCTATCCGGATTACAAATATGATATTAGAAGAGGCAATAAAAAAGAGGGCCTCCGATGTTTTGATTGAGCCACTTGCCGAAAGGTTGAGGATTCGCTTTCGCATTGACGGAGTCCTGCAGGAACAGAAGGCTCCTCCCAAAACAATGCATCCTTTGATTATCTCTCGGATTAAAGTATTATCCGAATTGGATATTGCTGAACACCGCCTGCCTCAGGACGGGAGATTTAAGAGTAGGGTTCAGGGCAGAGAGGTGGATTTTCGTATTTCTATATTGCCTTCCAGTCAGGGAGAGAAAGCGGCAATAAGAATTCTGGATAAATCTGTGGCTGTGCTGGATGTGGATAAATTGGGTTTTGATAAGCAAAGCGTAGCCAGATTAAAAAAAGCCGCCTCCTATCCGCACGGCATGATATTGGTTTGCGGACCTACGGGGTCAGGCAAGACCACCACCCTTTATTCTATAATCAAGCTTGTAGATACTCCTCAGAGGAACATTGTTACGGTTGAGGATCCCGTTGAATTTCAGCTCGAGGGAATAAATCAAGTGAGCATAAAGCCGGAAATCGGCCTCACCTTTGCTGCGGCGCTGCGCGCAATCCTGAGGCAGGACCCGAATATAATTATGATTGGCGAAATAAGAGATTTTGATACCGTGGATATCGCCATAAAAAGCGCTTTGACCGGCCATTTAGTCCTGTCCACCTTGCACACCACGACTGCAAGCGGCGCGATAGTGCGTTTGATTAATATGGGCGTGGAGCCATATCTGATTACTTCCTCCTTAATCTGCGTGCTTGCTCAGCGGCTCATCAGGCGCCTTTGCCCCAGGTGTAAAGAAAGATATGATATCCCGAAGGACACTGCGAAGAACCTGGAAATATCCTCGGCGTCCGGAGATTTTTACCGCCCGAAGGGATGCAGGCATTGTGCAAATACCGGCTATCTGGGAAGGTTAGGCATCGCGGAAGTGCTGTTTCTTTCTCCGAGCATAAAAGAGTTAATTTTATCCAACGCGCAGGAATATCAAATTAAACAGGCAGCGCGTTCAGAGGGGATGAAGACGCTAAGAGAGAGTGCGCTGAGCCTTGCTTCGGAGGGAGTAACTTCTCTGGAGGAAGTCTTGCGTGTAACCGCCGTTTAAAAATCTGTGTAATGTGTAAAGTGTAATGTGTAATGTAAAAGATAAATACATTTTCGATTTTGAGAAATTAAAGGTTTACGAATTGAGTTTAGAATTTGTCCGCAAGATTTTTAGAATCAGTAAAGAGCTTTCCAGAGATTATCAATTTTCGTTAGGAAGCCAGATAAGACGGGCAGCTCTATCGGTAGTGAATAATATTGCTGAAGGAAGCGGTAAGAACTCAAAAAAGGAGAAATCCCAGTTTTATCGTATCTCCTTAAGTTCAGCTCGAGAATGTATACCTATGTTAACTCTTTTGAGTAAAGAAAAGCTTATCTCAGAATCCGCTGCCAATGACTTACGAGAAAGCTGTATTCATATTTGCAATATGCTTGGTAGATTAATCGCTGTTCTTTGATTTTTCCGTTACACAATTAAACATTACACAAACATAACACATTACACATAACACGTTACACAAAAGATGATTAATCTAAAAGAACGACTGATAGATATACTGGTTAAGTCAAAATCCATTCCTAAGGAGAAAT
>CAYMKG010000026.1:3764-7607 GCA_964391145.1 uncultured Planctomycetales bacterium | reverse complement strand
TGATAGATATACTGGTTAAGTCAAAATCCATTCCTAAGGAGAAATTAGACAATTTAGTTCAACTCCAGAAGAAGAGAAATTTACCTTTTAGAAAATTATTGCTGCAGGAGAAGATTATTTCCGAACAAGAATTACTTTCTGTTCTATCCGAATATCTATATCTGCCTTCTCTGCACCTGGCCAAATATAAATTTGACCCAAAGGTTATTGCACTTGTTCCCGAACAGATTTGCCGCCGTTACGGAATTATACCTCTTTCCCGTATAGGCAATACCTTAACCGTTGCAATGGCCGATCCGCTTAATATTTTTGTTTTGGATGATTTGGCGACCTTGACCGGTTGTCAGATAGATATTGTTTTAAGCCCCGAGGAAGAGATTAGAGTGGCAGTAGATAACCAATACCGCAAAGGTGCTGTTGATTTGCAGCAGGTCTTAAGCGAAATTTCCGATGAATCATTCAAGCCAGAGCAGGAGCCAGGTTCTCAGGGGCTGGTGAGTGAAGAGATAGAGTTAACCGAGGCGGTCAGGGAGAGCGAAACTCCGCCTATCGTCAGACTCGTCGATTTGATGTTAATTCAAGCCTTAAAGCGAAGGTCTTCTGATATCCATTTGGAGCCCGAAGAAGATTGCTTGCGGATACGCTACCGCATCGACGGAAATCTCTACGACGTTCTCAGGCTGCCGAAGAAAAATCAGAACGCGGTCCTGGCGCGCTTGAAGATAATCTCTAATATGAATATTACCGAAAGTCGCCTGCCTCAGGACGGAAGATTTAAGGTGCGCCTGGAGAATAAGGAAATAGACTTCCGCGTCTCGGCGCTGCCCACCACTTTCGGCCAAAAATTCGTGTTGCGAGCTTTGGATAAATCCAAACTCGCCATAGGATTGGATGAGCTGGGTTTTTCCGAGGAGCCGCTGCGCTTATTCAAAGAGGCAATTGCTCGTCCTTTCGGGATGATTCTGGTCACCGGACCCACCGGCAGCGGCAAATCAACTACTTTATATTCCATCCTTAATAAACTGAACACTCCGGAGAGAAATATCGTTACCATTGAAGACCCGGTAGAGTACGAGATTGAAGGGATTACCCAGGTTCAGGCTCGCCATGAAATCGGACTCGATTTTGCCTCCGGCCTGCGTTCAGTTCTTCGCCAGAGTCCGGATATAATTATGGTCGGAGAGATTCGCGATTCGGAAACCGCGGACATTGCCATAAAAGCGGCTTTGACCGGACAGCTGATTCTTTCCACTCTCCATACTAATGACGCGGCATCCAGCATCACCCGACTCATTGATATGGGAGTGGAGCCGTTTTTAATCGCTTCCAGTTTAATTATGGCCTGTGCCCAGCGGCTCTGCCGCAGACTCTGCCCGAAATGCCGCCAGATTTATGAGCCGCCCGCCGAGCTCATAAAAGAAATGGGTGTTAAGGAAAGATTCGATTTTTATCAGGCAAAGGGCTGCGGTTATTGCAACTACACCGGATTTTACGGAAGGGTGGCCATATTAGAGGTGTTGATGATTGACGACTACATCCGCCAGTTAATAATTAAGAAAGGCTCTCTTGAAGAAATCAAGGAATACGCCATAAAAAAGAAGGATATGAGGACGTTGCGTGACGACGCTCTGTTAAAGGTTAAAGATGGAATGACCACTCTGGATGAGGCGTTGCGGATTACGACAGAAGAATAACCAGGTAAGGTTAAAGGTTAAAGGTTAAAGGTTAAAGGGGGTTAGCCCTATAACCTATAACCTATAACCTTACGAACGAGCGACCGAAGGGAGCGAAGGAATGCCAAATTATCAATACACTGCCAAAGACAAATCTGCTCAGACATTAACCGGTATGATCGAAGCCGCCAACGAAAACGAGGTAGTCGGTCTTTTACATAAAAAGGGCCTGGCTGTCGTTTCTATAAAGTCGGTTAAAAAGAAACCGGTTAGCAAACGCAGCGGCGGCAGGGTGAAGATGGACGATTTGGTTGTTTTCTCGCGCCAGCTGGCTACATTGATTGATTCGGGCATTCCTCTCGTCGGCGCTCTGGGCATATTGGCGGACCAGGTGGAAAATCCGCATCTTAAAAATATTGTTCTGGGGGTCAGGCACGATGTTGAGTCGGGTCTAAGTTTCTGCGAGAGCTTGATGCGTTATCCTAAGGTATTTTCCACTTTTTTCACCAGTATGGTTCGCGCAGGAGAGACTTCCGGCATGCTGGACGATGTCCTGGAGCGGGTGGCGAGTTATATGGAGAAGACCGCGGCATTGACTCGGAAGGTTAAGTCGAGCCTGGTTTATCCGGCGATAGTAGTAACAATGGCTATCCTGATTACCGCGGTTCTGTTGCTTAAGGTTGTGCCGACTTTCAAGGGAATTTTTGAGATGCTGGGCGGCAGCCTTCCTTTGCCTACCCTGATCCTGATTTCAATCAGCGATATATTGAAAAGGATGTTTATTTTTGTGGTAATCGTCGTGGTGGTATTAAGTTTTCTCCTCAAGCGCTACATTAATACAGAAAAGGGCAGGTATAATTTTGATAAGATTATACTCAGGCTTCCCATTTTGGGCATACTTATCCGCAAGGTTGCGGTGGCTAAATTTTCCCGCACGCTTTCAACTCTGGTTAAGAGTGGAGTATCCATACTGGACGCACTGAAAATCGTAGCCAAGACATCGGGCAACAAGGTAGTTGAGCAAGCGGTGAATAGTTCCCTGCAATCAGTGCGCGAGGGAGAGCCGATTGCCCAGCCTCTGGCCAGGAGTGGAGTATTTCCTCCGATGGTGACTGCAATGGTCGGCGTAGGCGAGCAGACAGGAAAACTTGAGACAATGCTTACCAAGATTGCCGACTTTTACGACGAGCAGGTGGATGCGGCGGTGGCGGGTCTTACCAGCATGATTGAGCCGCTGGTTATTGCCTTTCTGGGAATCATTATCGGCGGCATAGTGGTGGCATTATTTTTGCCGATATTGCAAATAACCCAGTTAATTCAACACTGATTCTCTACTTTATATAACTTTAGTTAATTTTATATTGATAAAGTTATATTTTGTGGTATACTTTTATTGGAGGCAAAAATTATGGACAAAACCACAATTGCCATAAAGATTAGTGAAGAAGTGCTGGAGGATTTTAAAACATTTTGTAAAGAACACGGGATTAAATACAGTTTTTTTATAGAAGAGGCAATCAAAGAAAAACTGAAAGAGGAGGAACTTAAGGAAGACCTCTTGGATTTAAAGACTCTGCGCAAGGAAGAGAAATTGGCTATTCCCTTTGAGGAATATTTGAGGATTCGCGGTGTATAAAATAGAGGTTATTCCTTTGGCACAAAAGGACCTGGATGATTTAGAGAAGAAGTTTTTCATTCAGATAAAAAATAGAATAGATTCTTTAAAGTCCCAACCTCGGCCTGCCGGCTGTTTAAAGCTAACTGCTGAAGAAGGCTATCGCTTAAGAAGCGGTGATTATAGGATTCTATACCGTATAGATGATAAAAACAAGATTATCTATATCTATAGAGTAAAGCATAGAAAGGAATCCTACCGATAAAGCAAATTGTCAGCCTGTGGCACCAAGAGAAGGCCGCAACATTCGGGGGGTTGAAAATTCCTAATCCCGTGTTATACTTAAGATAGAAAAAGGATTTTCTGAAAAAGGCAAACCATTCGAAAGAATAGGGCGCAAAGCTAAAGGGCCCTGCACCTTTTTAGGTATTCAAAGAATACCAAAATACATGAATAAGAAAAAGGTGCGGGGTAGCCAGCTGCCAGAAAGATGGAATTATATTATTTTATTATCAATTTTACAGACCTATTCTTGGTGCGGAGAATAGGTCTTTT
>CAYMKG010000026.1:0-3664 GCA_964391145.1 uncultured Planctomycetales bacterium | reverse complement strand
AGGGAAGGAGGTGTTATAAAAAATTACGAGATTAAAGACCGAAAGGCAAGGCTTGGTGTCTGCTGACAAGCAAAACTGCTTGCCGCGGGCAGCGCGGGTTAAATACGGGCCTAATTTATTGTTAACCTAAGCGTAAGCCTTAATCCAGCCTTTGGAAGGGGGGTAAACAGGATGAGAAAGGGTTTTACACTGGTGGAAATTATGATTGTAGTGGCAATCATAGCTTTACTAGCAGCTATAGCCATACCAAACTTACTCAGGGCGAGGGTTAACGCCAACGAGAGCAACGCCCAGGCAACCTTGAGGACCATTTCAACTGCTTGCGAGAGTTACGCTGCAGCTAATAACGGAAACTACCCAACAGCTATGGCAGATTTAACCGGAGCAAACCCTCCCTATCTTAATGAAGACTATACGGCTGCGGCGAGGCAAGGGTATAATTTTGCTTGCGGAACCTTGGCTGCTTCTGGCTACAGCTGCACGGCTACGCCGGTAACCTGTAATACTACAGGCACCAGAACTTTCACAATTACAACCGGCGGAGTCTTAACCGAGGCAGCATGCGGTGGTTAATATTGGTGCATCGATTTAGGTAATGTTACCTGGCCCCGCACCTTAATTTAGGTGCGGGGTTTTTTAAAATCAGCGTGGTTAAAAAGCAAAATTGTTAATTTATTTAATATAGCGATAATCAAAATGAAGAAAAGTTGTCTTAGAGGTTTTACTCTAACTGAGCTACTCTTAGCAGCGGCTATACTTGCTTTTGTGCTTTGCGGACTCCTTGCTCTTTTTGTTAATTGTTTATTTTTAAACGAGGCAAATCGCAATCTTAGTTTAGCAATGACGCATACTCAATATATAATGGAGAAAATCCAGAAGGAAATAAGACGCGCAGACATCAATATCACTGCTATTGAATCAGCGATTACAGGCGGCAGTTGGGATTGGGATGAGGCAGAAATTGCATCAAACAATCTGGTTCCTCTGCCCAGTGAAACCATTGATACAAATGTTTTTCAGAGCGGCGATCCATTAGGAATTACGGTGAGGGTTGATTGGAAGGATAGAGGCAGAAGAGATAGATATGTGGAAGTTCAGACTTTAATAACGGATTATTGATGGAGTATGGCCGGGCAAAAGCTAACAGATAAAGACATAATGAAGGGATTTACTTTAGTTGAAATTTTAGTTAGCGTCCTGATTTTTAGCTTTCTTATTGCTGCGATATTCGGGATTTTAAATATCGGCAATATGACCTACAGCACCGACCTTGGACTTTTGGACTTACAACAAAAGGCAAGGCAGGCAATGGACGGAATGATTAGAGAACTAAGGCAAAGTGAGTCTTCTAATATAACCATAACCGACAGTGGAGCAAGGATTCAATTCAGGATTCCCACAGATATTACTACTGACCCCGTAACTTATTCCAGCAATATTACTTATTATTTGAGTGATAATCAGCTTATCCGTGAACACCCCGCAGGCACAACAAAGATTTTAGCGGACAATATTAATTCTTTGTCTTTTTCCCTTTCCGAAAAAACGCTGGAGATTAGATTGAACGCAAAAAAAACTTCTCTGCGCAGAGAGATATACTTTCCTCCGAAGGAGGATGAGCAAGAGAGATTTTTAATAGAAAAAGTGAGGTTGAGGAATGGATAGACGCGGCGTAGCCTTAATTGCATCCTATATGGTTATTGCGGTTTTGACTATCCTGGGGGTAGGTTTGATTACCCGCAGTGTTTCCGAGAGGAATATTGCTCAGAGGTATGCTAATTCCGTAAAAGCATTCTGGGCCGCCGAGGCAGGGATAGCGCGGGCATTAAGTGAATTGAGAGCTAATTTTGGCGCAAGCGGCACTGATTTGTGGTCTGGAAATTTAGTTCAGGGCCGCTATGAGGTGGATGTGGAGGATGAGACAGTTAGCGGGCAGATATATAAGAAGGTGACTGTTCGGGGTTTTGCTCCCGCTACAAGTTCCGAACCTCGCATTATTGAGGCAATGATGAGTAAATATATACCAGCCGACTTTTATGATAATGCCGTATATTCTGCAGGAGACATTGATTTAAATGGCAATAGTTATAGTATAGACGGGAATGTTCTCTATGCTGATACCATCGACAATACAGACAACATTACCGGAACAATTACCTGTGATCCCCACGCAAGTCCTCTGGCGCGCCTTGATTTTCAGCAACTCTACACGATAAGCGAGGGTCAGGATAATATTTACGACGAGGCTCGCCTGGATGATGTTAAGAAGGGTGAAGATAGTTTTCCCGATTCCTTCTGGTATTCTGAGCCAACCGACCCCAATGACCCAACTACAGGCACACCCAATGTTGTTTATGTGGAAAGTGACCTGGAACTCAATGGTAATGTCGGCACAATAGGCGGTTTTTTTGTGGTGGCAGGCGACGTTATTACCAATCCTGACGATACTTCTGATGCAACAATTAACGGGAATGGCGAGATTGATGGCGTTGTATACACGCTAGGCGAATTTAGGATTAACGGTGGAGGGGGCGGGTTAAATGTTAATGGAGGAGTTTGGGCGGGCGAAGAAGCAAGATTAAATGGGAACGCTCATATTGCTTACAATGAGGATTATATGTCTGCGCTCGAGGCTTTAGATATTAATGCCGAGGTTCAGATTACTTCCTGGAGGGATACGCAGAACCCTTATAAGATTTCGCCTTAAAATTTAGCCATGAGTTTAAGCTCGATAATAGATAATTTAAGAAACCGTTTCTCAAAACCCAGACAGAATAATAAGACCAGCGTTGGTCTGGATTGGGGCTTTTCTTCGCTAAAACTGGTTATCTTGGAATCGCAAGGTGATACTTATCTACTTAAGGACGCCAGAATTGTCCAGCTTCCCTCTCAGGATTTAAAATTAAGCCAGCTTATTAAGGATTTGGATCTTCCTCCGAGCGGGGTTAATCTGGGCATTTGCGGTCCTAACGTGATCGTAAGATACGTATCAATGGCAAAAATGAGCAAAGAAGAGTTTCGCAATTCTTTAAGGTATGAGGCCGCATCCCATTTACCCTTTCCGGTTGAAGAGGTAAATCTTGACGGGGCGATACTTAAGGATTTGCCCGATAGTCAGATGTTAGTTATGCTTGCCGCAGCCAGGAAGGATTTTATTAATGAGAGGCTGAAGGTATTCCAGGATGCGGGGATTAAGGTTAATATCCTGGATATCGACTCCCTTGCCCTAATCAATGCCTTTAACTATACCTGCGGCAGAAAAGAGGACGTTTTATCCGGCGCAGTGGCTTTGCTGAACATCGGAGCTTCTGTAACCAATATTAATGTTTTAGAATCCGGCATTCCTCATTTCAGCCGGGACATTAACGTTGCCGGAAAGGATTTAGCCAGGCAGGCCTCGCGTGATATAGCCGTATCTAATTTCGTGACCGAGATTAGAAAATCGTTTGATTATTACGAAGCAGGAAGCACTGCGGTAATAAATAAGATTTTTCTAAGCGGCGGAGGCAGCCTGGTTTCCGACTTAGCTAAAAATTTAGAAGGTTATCTGGGAATTCAGATAGAGCAGTGGGATCCCTTCGGTAATTTCGAGTTTGTTACGCAATTAAATGAGCAAGATTTACGAAGCAACTCGGCCCAGTTCGCCGTAGCAGTAGGACTGGCT
>CAYMKG010000025.1:4027-11560 GCA_964391145.1 uncultured Planctomycetales bacterium | reverse complement strand
CTTTTGTTGCCTGGAAATAATCCGACTGGGAAGGAGCAATATTGCCCAAGCCAGGACCGCCGCGCATAATATTTACAATTACACAGGGAAGTTCGCAGCCGGCGAGATAAGAAATTCCTTCTTGCTTAAGGCTTATTCCGGGGCTGGAAGAAGATGTCATAGCTTTTGCCCCTGCGGCCGAGGCGCCAAAAACCATATTTATTGCGGCTAATTCTGACTCTGCTTGGATAAACACCCGGCGCTCTTCTGTCATTCTTTTGGCCATATAAGCGGTGAGTTCATTCTGAGGAGTAATCGGATACCCGGCGTAAAATTCACAACCTGCCTGAATCGCTCCCTCTCCGATTGCCTCATTTCCTGTCATTAATATCTTAGCCATTGTTCCTCCCCGCTCTTACGAGTAGGGTATCCTATTCCCCACATGTTAGTGTGGGGTTACTTATACACCTCGATACAACAATCCGGGCAGATTAATGCACACTGCATACACCCGATGCACTCTCCGTTCTTATCCAAGAATTTGACGGGTTTGATTCCGCGGCAATTCAAGTTGTTATCTAATTTAATCAAATTCCGGGGGCAGGAGCTGATACAAAGCAAGCAACCCTTACATCTTTCTCGTTCGATGATAATCTCAGGCATTACCCTCGTTTCACTCGGGAGTGTAAAGTGTCTAAGTGTAAAGTTTGTAAGTTTTTCTTACACACTTACACACTTATAAACTTACACGCTTAAATATCTTTCTGATCTCTAAGTTCCTCTATAATTTTTTTGGCAATCCCTTCAGGAGTTAACCCATACTGCTCTAACAAAACATCCCGGCTGCCGTGAGAAATAAATTCATCCGGCAACCCTATCCGATAAACCGGCCTATTCAAAGCCTCTTGCACAGCTGAGCCAAATCCGCCGCTACCTGCTCCTTCCTCGACAGTAAAAATAATTTTAGCTTTTATCTTGTTTAACAATTCGGTATCCAGGGGTTTAATAAAACGGGCATTGATTACCGAACAAAAAATTTCCTCTTTCTCCAATAAACTTGCTGCCTCTAAACTGGGTGATACCATTGTGCCCAAGGCAATTATTGTTACGTCCTTACCCTCTCTTAAAATTTCCGCCTTACCTAATTGTAGCTGGGTAACGGGTAAGGGGTAACGGGTAACGGGTAATTTTGCCTTCGGATATCTTATCGCGACTGGCTTATCCAGATTTAAGGCGAACTCCAGCATCTCTTCCAATTCCCGGCCGTCCTTGGGAGCCATAATCACCAATTTAGGAATGTGTCTTAAATAAACAATGTCAAATACCCCTTGATGAGTCGCTCCGTCTGCGCCGACAATCCCGGCGCGGTCAATAGACAATACCAGATTTAGATTCTGCAAAGCTATCTCTTCGATAACCTGGTCATAAGCCCGCTGGAGAAACGTTGAATAGATTCCCACTACCGGCCTCAGCCCGCCGCGGGCAAGCCCGGCGGCAAAACAAACCGCATGAGATTCAGCAATGCCGACGTCAAAAAATCTCTCAGGATAGGCGTCACGAAATTTATCAAGCCCTGTGCCCTCAGGCATCGCTGCGGTAATCGCAACAATCCTGGAATTATCTCTACCCAGTTCTACCAGTTTCCTGCTAAAAACCTCTGTATAGGTTTTGACCTCACGGGCTACCCGAAGACTCTGGCCATTGTCGATATCAAAAGGCAAAGCGCTGTGGAATCTCACCGGCTCTTTCTCTGCCGGCGGATAGCCTTTGCCTTTAACAGTTACAATATGCAACAAGCGCGGTCCGGGAATCCTGAGGATATTCTTTAAAGCCGGAATAAGTGTCTCTAAATTATGTCCGTCTAAGGGCCCAAAATACCGAAATCCCAATTCCTCAAAAAATATTCCAGGCACAAATAAGCCTTTAATTGCCCCTTCAAATTTATCCATTATCTTTAGTAAGCGTTGGCCGCGAGGGATGCGAGTTTTAAGCAAATTCTCAACGGCTGCGCGAAAGCGGTTATATATGGGCAAGGAGATAATCCTGTTAAGGTAAATGCTCAAGGCTCCGGCGTTAGGAGCAATGCTCATCTCGTTAGTATTCAAGATAACTAATAGATTGGGTTTTAACTGACCGGCATTATTCAATCCCTCAAAGCAGAGGCCATTGCTCAAAGTGCCGTCTCCAATTACAGCAACCACCCTTATATGAGGATTGCTTAGGCTCATGCCTAAAGCAAGAGATATTGCGGTGCCACTGTGTCCCGTAATAAAAACATCGTAGATTGACTCCTCAGGATTCGGAAATCCGCTTAAGCCTTGATACTGACGCAGTGAAGAAAACTTTTCATTCCTGCCGGTTAAAATCTTATGAGTGTAACACTGATGACCCACATCCCAGATAATCTTATCTTCTGGCAGATCTAAACAGTAATGCAAGCTCAAAGTCAATTCTACCATACCGAGATTGGAAGCAAGGTGTCCACCGGTGCGGGAAATGACTTCGATGAGGCGGCGGCGAATCTCTTCGGCAACCTTTGGAAGTTTCCTGATTTCCAGTTTCTTTAAATCTGCTGGCGATTGAATCTTCTCAAGATACATCCTGAATTTCCTCTTGGGACTTAAGCTCTTCGGCTACCAGAGTTCCCTCTTTTTTAGTCAATCTTTCTATTCTGGCTCTTGCGTCCTTAAGCATCCTGGAGCAGTTCCTGGAAAGCTCAATGCCCTCTTGATATTTCTTCAGCGCTTCATCGAGAGTAAGATTACCCTCTTCTAATTCTTGAACTAACTTCTCCAGTTTCTTTAATGATCTTTCAAAATCCGCAGCCTTTGTCATCAGACCCCCCTCCATTAATCAGGAACCCTTTATTTTTCTTCTATATTAGTCACCTTTGATTGAAAGCTGCCTCTGGCTAATTTTGTTTTTACAAGCTCGCCCTTTTTAAGGGAACTGGCCTCTTTGAGAATCTTGCCCTCCAGTGTCGTGGTTAAGCTGAATCCGCGGGATAAAATTGAAATCGGGTTGAGCGTCTTTAATCTGCCCAATGCCGTAGTAAACCTGCCCTCAATAATCTGAAAAAGATTCTGTATTGCCAGCGTAGCGCTACGCGCCAAATTATCAATATCCTGCTGAAGCTCTTCGACCTTTTGCAGCGGGTGTTTAAAGGCCGGACTGGTAATAATCAGGTTAAGCTTTCCTTTTAATTCATCGAGCTTCTCTCTGATTAATCCGGTAAGCAAGAGACAGTTGCGCTCAAGGAGTTTCAATACTTCATTCTTCTTATTCACTATTAATTTTGCTGCAGCTGTCGGCGTCTCTGCCCGCAAGTCGGCAACTAAATCGCTAATTGTAGTATCTATCTCATGGCCTACCGCCGAAATTACCGGAATTCTGGAATTGAATATCGCCCTGGCGACAATCTCCTCATTAAACGCCCATAGGTCCTCAAGACTCCCTCCTCCCCGTCCGACTATCAGAACATCAACCTGGGAGTATTGATTAAACTCGGCAATTGCCTGAGCGATGTCATACTTGGCCTCCTCCCCCTGTACGGCAGTCGGCCGCAGAATAATGCGCAAAAACCCTGCCTCTGTCTTTAAAATCTTGATAATATCTCTAATCGCGGCTCCGGTTCCGGAGGTAACAATACCCACGGAAAAAGGAACCAACGGAATAGGTTTCTTACGGGCTGAATCAAACAAACCCTCCTTAAACAATTTCTCTTTGAGTTGCTCAAAAGCCAGCTGCAGGGCGCCTATTCCTTTAGGCTCAATTTTCTCTACCACAATCTGATATTGCCCGCGCTTCCCGTACACGGTGACGCGGCCAAAACAAATCACCTTCATACCGTCTTTAAGTTTGAATTTTATGTTCTGGTTTGCGTTCCTGAACAAACAGGCGGAAATCACCGCATCTTTGTCTTTGAGAGAAAAGTACATATGACCGGATAAGTGATGGGTAAAATTAGAAATTTCTCCCTCAACCCAAACAGAGGGGAAAGTATTTTCTAAAATTAATTTTATATCCTGAGTTAGCTCGCTTACCGTGTAGATGTGTCGGGTTAAATTTGTATTATCTAACCGGGTGATATTCAAATTTGTTTCTCCAAACATCGCTGTACAACCTTTTCAATTCTAAGACGGTCTGTTTCCCTGATATCCAAAAATTCTATTCCGGTGTCAAAACAATCTTCTCTTTTAACCGCCCAGATAATCCTCCCGTCGCATTCTAAAAGGCCGCCGCTATCCTTGAGATAAAGAAGGACTCTCACCGGACAAAATTTCGGCAGTTCTCTCGGCAGGACTACGCAAATCCCTCCAGTCCCGATATTCTCTGTATGGGTAGAAAATGTTTCTTTTAAATCACTTCTTAAGATAACAACCTTGCAGGGATATTCGGCACGGGGGAACCGACGCTTATCTATGCCTTGCCATATCATTCTTTATTTTCTCCTTTTTCTTCAGCCTCTCCGTTTTGCCTATCGGTCGGCTTCTCGGATTTGGGTGGGGCTACCTGAACTTCATCTCCAGCCGCCTCAGGAGGCCGCTGTTTTTCCTCTATCACCAGCAGCACCACCGAATACGGTTGGAGCTTTAGTGTTTCTTTATAAATACCATTTACCTTAATTTCTTTCTCTTCGCGAGGCACAAATGCGCAATCCAGACGACATGTTTTATCCACTACGTATTTTTCATAAACGTAGTCGCCCTCTATATTGGTTAAATTTAAATTTATGGTCTGGGGCTGCGCCAGAGCTAATCGTGCTCTCTCTTTTAAAGCCAACGCCTCTTCGACCTTCGCCTTTATCCTTTTATTCAGCCGAAGGGATTTCAGGGAAAGGTCTTTGTTTAGAATGCCTTCCCACTTATTGGAATTTACCAGATTTGCCAGCGCCTTTGCTCTCTTCGGATGCAATTCAGCTAAATGCCTGGAGAGATAATTTCTGGCAATATAAGGGTCAACATAATTAAAAAGAAGCAGGGTGAGTCCGGTTTTGTCTCTGGTGGCAATTATACCGACAAATTCATTATCCAGACGAGAAGTCAAAAACATCTCGCTACCTAGCATATTAAGCATACGAATTACATTAAACATCGATTTTGGCCCGCCGGTGTAATTCTCGTATTCCGGCTCAAACCAGAATAAACCAACATTTTGATTTACTCCCTCTTTATTATTCTTGAAATCTTCCAGACAGAAAAACAATTGATAATCAATTCCTGACCTTAACATATTTCTTATCTGGCTGGGGATGAAGCTGGCAGTAACGTAAGATTCCCATCCTCTCCTGGGGTCAAAGTTTAAGCCAGCATCGTAGTTCCATTCACTTATGACTAAAGGGGTGGTGGAATCCAAGCCAAAGTAGGATAGCCACTCCCGGATAAGCTCCGGCACTCTCTTTTTATAACAGGTCATCTCCCCTACGGCAAAGGGGTCACTGGTGTAAGCATGCCAGCTAATAAAATCTAAGGGCAGCCTTCGTTGAGAGCAAAAGCGGATGAGCTCATAAATGAGGCTCTTCTCGGGATACAAGACAGTGTTACCATCCATATTCCGAAACCACCAGGTTACTCCGGGGCCGCCAAGCGGGATATTGCGGTTTGTCTCTCTTTCAAGCTCGGTTATACTTTCCGCTACTGCCTGATAAATATTGAAATATTCCTGTTTTTGTCCGATGAAAAAATCATCCAAATCCGGGGCTCTCCAAACCTCATACCATATATTATAGCCCTTCTCGCAACTCAGGTAGCGAATAATATCTTTGACTAACCCCTTAAATGCCCTGATATCCCAGGGAGAACTCTTTTTATCCAGGACTTTTCCTAAGCCCGGCGGCATTCCGTATAGATTTAAAATCGTAATTCCTCCGGCAGCGTTTATATTCCTAATAACCTGCGAATAGTTGTCGAGGAATTTGGCCTGCATCTGCTTATTCTTGGCAAGCTGAACGAATTCCCAGAGGTCAAACTGCAAGCGAAAGATTCCTCCCTGTAAATTCAATTGGTCCTCAAGGAAAGCCAAAGCTTCGGGCGCGGCTAAATTTTGCGGCCAGGTAGGGTCATTATGGAAACCTCGCCCGCTTAAATCTATCCCTGGTTTTCGAAAGAGATTTGGCGTTGCCTTGGTCTTGCCGCTTACATCCAGAGTAAAATCAATATCGCTGCCTTGAGCAAATGAAACAGAGGTTAGGAAGGTTAAAAAGATTAAGGAGGTTAAAAAGGTCATACTTAACTTTTTAGAGCTTGTAATCATCGAGTTTTCGCTGTATTCTTGCGATTGACCTTGCCTTTCCGGAATCATTATCAATATCCAGCACAACACCCTGCAGCCGCAGGTCCTCGTTTGCTACTTCAAAGCGCTGGTTAACCTGGGTGATGAATCTGGTCAAAACATCCTCAATCCTTCTGCCGATAACCGAACGATGGGGTCCGGTCATACCAGCATCGCTTATGTAGGCAGTACCCTTTGGAAGTATTTTTTCATCGGCGGTCTGGATGTGAGTATGAGTGCCTATAACCGCGCTTACTACCCCGTCTAAAAACCAGCCCATAGCTACCTTCTCGGAGGTTGCCTCGGCATGAAAATCCACGATTATAATATTATTTTTATTCTTATCGATTTCTTCCCTGACCACCCTAAAGGGACACTCCCTTGCCTCCATAAAAACGCGGCCTAAAAGGTTTATCAAAAGAATTGAATCCCCTGACTTCGCCTTAAATATTCCCGCCCCTCTACCCGGACTAACCGAAGGGAAATTTGCCGGCCGAAGAAGCCTGGGCTCATCGTTTATAATCGACAGCACATCTCTTTTTTTAAAGATATGGTCTCCGGAGGTAAACGCATCTATCCCGTAGCCAAAGAGCTCATCAGCCACCTTGGGCGTAATCCCTGATCCTCCGGCTGCGTTCTCCACGTTAGCAATTATAAAGTCGAGGGCAAACTCCTGTTTTAAGCTGGGCAACAGAGCCTTTACCGTTTCTCTGCCTGGCTTCCCGACAATATCGCCGATGAATAGTATTCTCATTAAACAACCTTTTCGCTGTGCGCTATGGGCTATGCGCTCTGCGTTTTGCTTTGCGTTTTCAAAAACGCATAACTCACGACGCACAACGCACGACGCAAAGCGCAATTATTTCGCATATTCGATTGCCCGGACTTCCCGAATGACCGTTACCTTAATCTGGCCGGGATACTCTAAGCTTTCTTCAATCTTTTTCTTTATGTCTCTGGACAAATTTATTGCCTCGCTGTCGGAGATTCTCTGAGGCTCAACAATAACTCGAATCTCCCGGCCGGCCTGAACAGCGTAAGATTTTTCTACACCTTTAAAAAGGTTGGCAATGGCTTCTAATTTTTCCAGTCTTTTAATATATGCTTCTAAGGTTTCCTTTCTTGCGCCTGGCCGAGCTGCACTTATTGCATCAGCAGCTACCGCCAGAACTGCGTAAAGCGTTAAAGGGGTCTGTTCCTCATGATGGGATTCAATGGCATGAACCACCTCATCTGACTCTCCATATTTCTTTGCCAGGCTTGCCCCTATACGAGCGTGGGTCC
>CAYMKG010000025.1:0-3927 GCA_964391145.1 uncultured Planctomycetales bacterium | reverse complement strand
TCATCTGACTCTCCATATTTCTTTGCCAGGCTTGCCCCTATACGAGCGTGGGTCCCTTCCTGCTGCTGGTCAACTGCTTTGCCGATATCGTGAAGAAGCCCGATGCGCCTGGCCAAATGCCAATCTGCCCCCAATTCTGAAGCCATCGCCCCTAAGAAATAGGCCACCTCAATGGAATGCTGCAGAGCATTCTGCCCAAAACTTGTCCGGAAGCTCAAACGGCCTAAGAGCTTAATCAACTCCGGTCGCAATCCCTCCACGCCTAATTCAAAACAAGCAGCCTCTCCCTTCTGCTGGATCTGTTCTTCCAAATCCTTTCGGGTTCTCACTACCACTTCCTCGATCCGAGCTGGATGGATGCGGCCGTCGGTGATCAACTTCTCCAAAGATAACCGAGCTACTTCCCGCCTTATCGGATCAAAACTGGAGAGAACTACGCTTTCCGGGGTATCATCGATAATCACATCCACTCCGGTAGCCATCTCAAAGGCGCGGATATTCCTTCCCTCGCGGCCGATAACCCTACCCTTCATCTCGTCATTAGGCAAATGGACCACACTTACTGTGGATTCGGCAGCGTATTCAGCAGCATACCTTCTGATAGCCAAGCTTATAATCTCGGTAGCCATCTTATTAGCCTGAAGGCGCAATTCTTCCTCCTGCTTCTTAATTAAGAGTGCTTTCTCAGCGTTAAGCTCTTCATTTAATCTCGCCAGTAGAATCTGCTTTGCCTCCTCGGGAGATAAAGAAGATATTTTCTGAAGGCGTTCCTTTTCTTCAGCGATAAGGCTGTAAAGCTGGCTTTCTTTTGCTTTTAAACCTTCTTCCTGGCGGCTGAGAGCCACTGCCTTTGCCTCGAATTCCTTCTCTTTCTTCTCCAGCAATTCCAGGCGGCGATCGAGGTTCAACTCTTTCTGAGTAAACCTCTTCTCCAAAGCGGCTAATTCCTGTCGGCGCTCTTTTGTTTCACTCTCAAAATCCTGACGGAGGCGGAACATCAAATCCTTTGCCTCCAATTCTATCTCTCTGCGCCGATCTTGAATCTCCTTGTTTGCTTTATCTAAAATAAACCTTGCTCTTTCCTCAGCATCCTGGATTTTCTTCTCAGCAATATATCTTCTTAAAAAATAACCAAGGCCTAAGCAAACAATAGCTGTTATAACCAACAGAATTATAGTCAACATTTTTTAAAGGACCTCCTTTCTCCTCGTTGCTTCAACAGGCCAATAGGCTAATATTCCACTAAGGATTTAACCAGATTATTTTGAGAATCCGGGTATTGCTAAATAAGGAAGGAATTCAGGCAGAGAGGACTTTATCTACCGGAACATCATTTTCTTCCACAGGCAATTCAGGCAAGACTTGAAAATCAAAGGCAAGGCCAATGGAATTTATGCGGCCGGGCAACTTTTTTAAGAGGCGGTCGTAATAACCCTTGCCTCGGCCGAGGCGATTACCATTCCTGTCAAAGGCAAGAGCCGGCACAATTACCAGGTCTAATTTTCTTGGGGGGAGCTTAACTTTCTTTTTCGGTTCCAGGGTGTTATATGGACCAATTTCCAACTTGCTATTCTCTTGCAACAAACAAGGATTCAACATCTTTTTTCTGGTATCGCAAATTGGAATGTATATCTTCTTACCAAGGCGCCTTGCCTGTTCAATCATACCTTCCGTCTCTACCTCGCCGTCAAACGCTAAATAAAACATTATCCTCTCTGCCTTAATAAATTCCTCCTGTTTTAAAAGCCTTCTTTCGATTAGCTTGCTTTTGCGCTTGCGTTGTCGCTGTGAATGTTTTTTCAATCTATTTAACAATATATTACGCAATCTTCTCTTTGTCAACCCCTCACCTTTTGCCATATTCATTTTTTTTCAAATGTTTCTTAGATAATCCTATCAGTATTTTAATATATAAAAGGTGCGGGGTCAAGATTTTGCTCATTATTGTACTAAAATCTTACTGCGCGGCTGCGATGTCTTCCTGAAATCTCTCGGCGCTCTTATCTTTCTATATTCCTTAAGATGCTTTTGCTTTTGAAGCTCATTATATATCAAAACCCAAGCACAGTCTTTATCCTTATCTACCTCACACTTGCCTTTATCCATTCCTCCGCAGGGGCCGTTCAACAATCCTTTTGCGCAAAGTGTAATCGGGCATATCCCGGCAGTAACCCCTAAAACACACTCACCGCAGGCAGAGCACCTCTCATACAAATTGCCCTTAGCGTCAACAATACCTAAAAACTCAGTGTTGCATGCCGGCACCACTATAAGACCTATTCGGTCATTTGCCTTGATTGACTGCACTCCCAGTCCGCAAGCTAAAACCAGAATCGCCTCGGTATCTCTTAGCGCTTTCATGTTCTTGGCAAACTCTATCTTGACTTGGCTGGCGATGCAGGGAGCCTGGGGAATAGCAAAGCCGGTAACTGTTTTACCGGCTTCTTCTAAGGCCTTTTTCATCTGGGCAACCTCTGCTTCTCCTCCGGTCTTACAAACCGTTGCGCATTCTCCGCAGCCAACCAGAAAAATCTTACTGTAATCTTTAATACTATCTAAAATCTCAGTTATTGGTTTTTGCTCAGTGATAATCATTTATCCTCCCTAGGTGAACAATATTATTTTACTACTAAATAGCAAGTTAAGCAATGAGAATTAAACCGAGGGCCGCATATTTTGCGAGGGATTTGTGGATTTTAATTTCTCCAGGCGCTGTTTAATCTTTGCCTCATGCCCTATATCCGCGGGCTCATAGTATTTGATCTTCTCGTGAGTATAATCCTGTTTAATGTAATGACCTTTATAACTATGCGGGTATTTGTAATCCTTGCCCCGGCCTAACTTTTCTGCGCCGGGATAAGAAGCATCTTTAAGATGATTCGGTACCTCCTGTAATCTTTGCTTTTCAATATCCCGGTATGCCTTCTCAATCGCTAAATAGGAAGCATTTGATTTTGGCGCGCAGGAAACATAGATTACCGCCTGAGCAAGAGGAATACGCGCCTCTGGCATACCCACGAATTCCGAAATCTGCAAAGCTGCATTAGCTAAAACCAGGGCTAAGGGGTCGGCGTTCCCGACATCCTCGGCTGCAAGAATACAAATACGCCTGGCAATGAACCGCGGGTCTTCTCCGGCATAAAGCATCTTTGCCATCCAGTATAAAGCGGCATCCGGGTCCGAACCTCGCATAGCCTTAATAAAGGCTGAGGCAGTGTCGTAATGGGCATCTGCCTGCCGGTCATAAAGAACAATCTTTTTCTGAATTGATTCCTGGGCAACACCTAAATCAAAATGAATGTACCCATCAGAAGCCGCTGGAGACGTTAAAACCCCTATCTCCAACGCATTTAATGCCCGCCGGGCATCACCGTCGCAAACCTCAGCAAGGAAAGACAGAGCTTTCTTCTTTGCTTTTATTTTTAATTTACCCAAGCCCCGCTCTTTATTCTTTAAAGCCGAGGTTAATATTTTCAGTATATTTTCCTTCTTAAGGGGTTTGAGCTCCAAAACCAGAGAACGGGAAATCAGGGGAGAGACAATTGAGAAGAAGGGATTGTATACGGTTGCGCCGATTAAAATGACGTTTGCTTCTTCTACATCAGGCATTAACACGTCCTGTTGAGCTTTATTAAAACGGTGTATTTCGTCTATAAATAGAATTGTTTTCTTCCCGGCTGTGTTCTTGCGGTGTTTTGCCTGGGCAAGCTGGGTCCTTAATTCCTCAACACAAGAGGTGGCTGCATTCAGCCACACAAAATGAGACTTGGTAATCTTCGAAATGCACCAGGCAAGCGAAGTCTTGCCGCTTCCCGGCGGGCCATATAGTATTAAAGAAGAAAGGCGATCCGACTTAATAGCCCGGGTTAAAATGCAGTCTTTGCCTAAAATGTGCTCCTGGCCGACAAATTCATCTAACGCCTCCGG
>CAYMKG010000024.1:9453-11570 GCA_964391145.1 uncultured Planctomycetales bacterium | reverse complement strand
AATGGAAGAGGCAATCAAAAAAGCGGATGTCCTGATTGAAGCACTGCCTTACATCAAACGATTTCATAAGAAGACAGCCGTGATTAAATACGGCGGAAGCATCCTGGGAGAAGAGAGGATACGCTGCAATGTTTTAGAAGATATTGTTTTCTTAAGCTTTATAGGAATGAAGGTAATCCTGGTGCACGGCGGCGGGCCAAATATAAGCGAGCGAATGCGCACAAAAGGCAAGAAGACCGAGTTCATTGAGGGAATGCGCGTGACCGACGAGGAGACTCTGGCGGTAGTTGAGGAGGAATTACAAAAATTAAATGCATTAATCGTAGAAGAGGTTTCCAATTTGGGCGGTAAAGTAGAAGGGCTTAATGGAAGAGATAATCAGCTCATTCAGGTTAAGAAGAAAAAGGCGAAGATAGATTTGGGTTTGGTAGGCGAGATTATAAACATAAATAAGGATTTCTTGTTAGAGAGGCTTAAAAAAGACGAAATTTTGGTTGTTTGCCCGATGAGCCTTGGCGTTGACAAAAAGGCTTACAACGTTAACGCGGATGAAGCCGCCTCTTGGATTTCTTCGATTCTGAGCGCTGAGAAATTCGTTTTATTAACCAATGTAAGGGGGATAATGCGCGATTCTGAGGATCCCGGTTCGTTGTTATCCTCTCTTACAGTTCAGGAAGCCAGGAATTTAATTAAGGATAAAGTTATTCAGGAGGGAATGATTCCCAAGGTTGAGGCTTGCGTTCGGGCCATAAATAACGGCGTTAAGAAAGCTCACATAATTGACGCGCGAATTCCTCACGCTTTATTGCTGGAGATATTTACAGATACGGGAATTGGTACGGAGATTATAAAATAAAGGTTACGTGTGTTACGGATGTTAAAAAGGTTACGGATGTTGCAAGATTTTTAAAAATGTAACCTTTGTAACCTTAGGTAACCTCCGTAACATCCGTAACCTTAGATAATATGAAAATTCAAGAAGTATTCGCCAGTTATAATAACTACATAATGCCCACTTACACAAAGACGCCTCTGGTGTTTGTTAAGGGCAAGGGCAGCTATCTCTGGGATATACACAATTGCAAATACCTTGATTTTTTCCCGGGATGGGGGGTAGGCAATCTCGGTCACTGCCACCCTAAGGTAATGGCAGCTGTGCGGCACCAGCTTTCCAAGCTCATCTTTGTTCCTAATAATTACTACCATCCTCCTCAAGCGAAATTAGCAAAGGAGCTCAATTTCTGGACGGGGTTTCCGGTTAAGGTTTTTTACTGCAATTCAGGGGCGGAGGCAAACGAGGGGGCAATTAAGTTTGCCCGCAAGTTCGGCAGGGGAAGATTCGAAATCATAACTTTCGAAAACTCATTTCATGGCAGAACCTTGGCAGCTCTGGCAGCAACCGGGCAGAGCAAATACAAGGAGGGATTTCAGCCTCTACCAGAAGGATTTAAGACCGTTGCCTTTAATAACCTGCAGGCGGTGAGTTCCGCTTTGAGTGATAGGACCGTCGCGGTAATGCTGGAATTAATCCAGGGAGAAGGCGGAATCAATATTGCCGAGCAGGAGTTCGTTTTGGGCCTGCGCAGGCTCTGCGATAAAGAGGAACTTTTGCTTATTGTTGACGAGGTTCAGACCGGCATCGGTCGTACCGGAAAGATGTTTGCCTACCAGCATTACGGGATAAAGCCGGATGTGGTGACTTTAGCTAAAAGTCTGGGAGGGGGGTTACCCATCGGAGCAATGATGGTAAAAAAGGAGATTGCCGATGCGTTAGGGCCGGGAACCCACGCCTCTACCTTTGGCGGCGGCCCGGTAATCTGTAAAGCGGCTTTAGCGGTTTTGAGGGCGATTCAGAAAGATAAATTACTGAGCAAGGCTGCGGATTCCGGTAAATATTTGATGAGCCGGCTTAATTCTTTGAAAAATAAACATGAGGTTATTGCTGGCGTTAGAGGCAAGGGTTTAATGGTCGGGGTAGAGTTGAAAACTCAAGGCAAAGAATTGGTCGAAAAATGTATAAAAATGGGCCTGCTGATTAATTGTACTCACGATAAGGTCTTGCGCCTGATGCCGGCTCTGAATGTTACTAAGAAAGAGATTGACCAGGCCGTGTCTAT
>CAYMKG010000024.1:3350-9353 GCA_964391145.1 uncultured Planctomycetales bacterium | reverse complement strand
TATGGAAAAAGATTTTATATCTATAAAAGACTTAAATTTAAAAGAGATTAAGGAAATTTTCGTTTTATCTGATAAGTTAAAAAAGTTACCTGATAAATTTAGTCATATTTTAAAAGGTAAAATTCTTGCTTTAATTTTCGAGAAGCCGTCTTGTCGCACTCAGGTATCCTTTGAAGTAGGGATGCACCAGCTAGGCGGCGGCAGCCTTTATTTAGGTCCGCAGCAGATTAAATTGGGATTGCGCGAATCAATCGCAGACATTGCCCGGACACTCAGCCGCTATGTTAACGGCATCGCTCTACGAACCTTTGCGCATAAGAATATTCTGGAGATGGCCGAATACGCTACTGTTCCGGTAATTAACGCGTTAACTGATTTATTGCATCCGTGTCAAGTGTTGGCTGATATTTACACGATAAGAGAGAGATTTGCGGATTTTGCGGATATTACCCTCGCTTTTATCGGGGACGGAAATAACGTCTGCCATTCCCTTCTTTACGGATGTTCTAAGGTAGGTCTTAATCTAAATATTGCTACTCCGAAGAAATATTCGCCTAAAGAGAAGGTTGTAAAAGAGGCGATGTCTTTTGCCGGGATATCCGGTTCAAGGATAAAATTGTTTAACGATGTCAAAGAAGCAGCCAGAGGAGCAGATATAATTTACACCGATGTCTGGGCCTCGATGGGTCAGGAGAGAGAGGCAAGTGCAAGAAAGAACCATTTTAAGGCATTTCAGGTAAACCAGAGACTTCTGTCTTTGGCAAAGAAAAAGTGTTTGATTATGCATTGCCTTCCGGCACACCGCGGCGAAGAGATTACCCATGAGGTTATCGACGGCCCTAATTCCATAGTGTTTGATCAGGCCGAGAACAGGCTGCACGTGCAGAAAGCTATTTTAATAAAACTGCTAAGTTCTGGATTCTAGTTCCTTGCTGCTTGTTTATCCGGGATCCAGTATCCAGGATCAAGAATCAAATATGAAAAAGGTTATATTAGCTTATTCGGGCGGATTAGATACTACCTGCGCGGTGCATTGGCTGAAGCAGAAGGGATATCAGGTGGTTTGCTTTATGGCTGATGTCGGCCAGGGGCTGGATGCGACTGAAACAAAACAAAGAGCTCTGGACGCAGGCGCGCAAAAGGTGTATGTGAAAGACCTTAAACAGGAATTTATTCAGGATTTTATACTCCCTGCTTTAAAAGCTAATGCGATATATGAAGGTAAATATTTATTAACTACTGCTCTGGGCAGGCCTTTAATTGCCAAACATCTGGTAGAAATAGCTCGCAAGGAGAAGGCAAAGGCCGTTGCTCACGGCTGCACCGGGAAGGGCAACGACCAGGTCAGGTTCGAGGTATCAGTCAAGATTCTGGATCCGGATTTGGAGATTATCGCGCCGGCAAGAGAATGGGAGTTTAAGTCGCGCGAAGAAGAAATAGAGTACGCTAAGAAATTTAATTTACCCGTAGACGTAACTAAAAAGAAACCCTACAGCATTGATAAGAATCTATGGGGAGTGAGCATTGAGGCGGGCATACTGGAGGATATATCGGTTGAGCCTCCTGAGAGCGCCTACCAGATTACCAAGAATCCATCTGTTCACTCCGGCTTTGCGCGATATTTACAGATATATTTTCAAAAGGGCATTCCCAAAAAAATTGACGGCAAATCCTACAAAATATTAAACCTGATTCAGGAATTAAACAGCCTGGGCGGGCTTTACGGAGTAGGCAGAACCGACCTTATTGAAAACAGGCTGGTGGGAATAAAAACCAGAGAGGTTTACGAAGCTCCGGCTGCAACGATATTATACACTGCGCATAAGGAACTGGAAAGTTTGGTCTTAGACCGTGAAACCGCGCACTTTAAGGAAACCGTTAGTCTCAAATACGCGGAACTTGTTTATTACGGACTTTGGTATTCGCCGTTAAAAGAGGCGCTGGACAGATTCGTCGAATCTACTCAAAGAAACCTTACCGGCAGCGTAAAAATAAAATTATTTAAAGGCAACTGCACCGTTGTCGGTCGCAGGTCGCCTTACTCGCTTTATAAGAAGGAATTGGCAACTTACGGCAAAGAGGGGCAGTTTGACCAGAAATTAGCCAAAGGCTTTATCGAAATTTGGGGCCTGCCCTATAGAAAAAAGGTTACATAAGGTTTCTTAAGGTTTCTTAAGGTTTCTTAAGGTTCCATAAGGTTACTTTTAAAAAGTTCCAAGGTAACCTTATGTAACATTATGGAACCTCATGGAACATTATGTAACTTAAAAGGGAGATTTTATTATGTCAAAGAAGATGTGGGGGGGCAGATTCGGCAAAAAGACCGACCCGCTGGCTGAGGAGTTTACCAAGTCAATACAGTATGACCAAAAGCTTGCGGAGTACGATTTGTTGGGCTCAATGGCTCACGTGCAGATTTTGAAAAAAAGCGGCTATCTTTCGTCAGCTGAAGCGACTAAGTTAACAAAGAGCCTGGATTCGCTCCTCAAAAGAGTTAAAGGCGGATCTCTTAAGCCGGGCAATCAAGACGAAGATATCCATACTTTTATCCAGAATGAGTTGCAAAAACAGACAGGCGAGCTTGCGTTGAAGTTGCATACTGCCAGGTCAAGAAATGAACAGGTGGTATTCGCAACCAAATTATATTGCAAGGCGGCCATTTCTGAATTAAACTCAGGCATCGGTAAATTGGTTGAGGCCTTGGCCAAGGTAGCGAAAAAGAACGCCGATATAATTTTACCCGGTTTTACTCATCTACAACACGCCCAGCCTGTTTGCTTGAAGGATTATCTTGGGGCATACACTGAAATGTTAAACAGAGATTCCGGGCGACTGGATTATGTCGCCAAAAACATAAAACTAACTCTCGGCGCCGGCGCTTTATCGGGAACGCCTATAAGCGCTTCAAAATATAATGTAAAAATATCCGGTATTAATATAAATCCTGCTGTTAATTCTTTAGATGCGGTTTCTGACAGAGACTTCGTTTTAGAAATTATCAGTGCTTTGTCCATTTTAGCCATGCATCTTTCAAGATTGTCAGAGGATCTTATTATTTGGTCAACTAAGGAATTTGATTTTGTCCAAATCCATGATTCTTTTTGCACTGGCAGTTCTCTTATGCCGCAGAAAAAAAATCCCGATGTCCTGGAGTTGATAAGGGGCTATGCGGGCAGATTTTACGGTAATCTTATTAGTGTCTTGACTATGATGAAAGGCCTGCCTCTTACCTACAACAGAGATATGCAACTCGATAAGGAGCCTTTATTTGATTCCTTCGAGATTGTTACGAAGGAGATAAAGGTTTTAGAGAGGCTGATTAAGACGCTAAAATTCAATAAGGCCAAGATAGAAGAGCAATTAAAGGATGAATCGTTATACGCGACGGATTTGGTTTATTATCTGGTGAATAAAAAAGTCCCGCATAAATTAGCTCACGATACTGTCGGAAGGCTGGTTAAGTATTCAATCGATAACTCGATTACGATAAAACAGATGCCCGAGAATTTATTGAAGAGATTCTCGGATAAATTCGTCAAAGCAGAGATAGTCAAACTATTTAATCCCGTAGCCTCGGTGCGGGCTAAGAAATCGATTAGGAGATAGGACAAGCCACGCAGGAAGACTAAAAGGGAATGCACGAGTTTAAGTATAAGCGTAACAGACTCTACTGCGAAAATCTAAAGGTAGAAGACATCGCCCGTCGGTTCGGTACGCCTCTTTACATCTACAGCTACAATACTATACTTGACCATTATTTTAAATTAAAGAAGGCCTTTTGCAGTATCAACCCGCTCATCTGCTTTTCTGTAAAAGCGAATTCCAATTTAACCCTTCTTAAATCCTTAGTCGAACAAGGCGCAGGGCTTGACGTTGTTTCCGGCGGAGAATTGTTCCGCGCGCTCAAGGTAGGCTGTCCCAGAAAGAAGATTGTTTATGCCTCGGTCGGAAAAACTGAGGAAGAGCTCAGGATGGCTATCGAATTGGGAATTCTTTTCTTAAACGTTGAGTCTCTGCCCGAGTTGGGACGGGTAAATCGCATTGCCAAATCGCTTAATAAAAGGGCAAGAGTTGCTATACGGATAAACCCCGACATTACGCCGACAACGCATAAATTTATAACCACGGGTAAAATCACCAATAAATTCGGCATAGATTTAAACACCGCTTACGATATTCTTAAACGCCGTAGCAGTTTTGGTAACGTGGATATTTTGGGATTGCACATACATATCGGCTCACAAATAACCGAGAGTATTCCTTTTATTAAAGCCATAACAAAGGTTGCCAGGTTTATAGAGCAGCTGAAGCGAGATGCCATCAATCTGGAATATTTCAATATCGGCGGAGGATTGGGTATAGTTTACGATAAAGAGACGCCCCAGACGGCTGCTGAATTCGCAAGGCAGGTCTTGCCGATTTTGAAGAATACCGGGCTTAAGATAATCCTTGAGCCCGGCAGGTTCATTGTCGGCAATGCCGGAATACTTGCGGTTAAGGTCTTATACGTTAAACATACGCCGAGGAAGAAATTTATTGTTGTCGACGGAGCAATGAATGACCTCATCAGGCCCGCGCTCTACGCAGCCTATCACAAGATTCTGCCTTTGTGTAGAGTTGCCGGAAGAGGAAGCAGCCGGTATGATGTGGTTGGTCCGATTTGCGAAAGCGCAGATTCCTTTGCCAAAGACAGAATTATGCCCCGGGTCAAAGAGGGGGAATTGCTTGCTGTGTTGGGTTGCGGGGCATACGGATTCAGTATGTCCAGCAATTATAATTCGAGGCTGCGGGTTGCCGAGGTTATGGTGGTTAAGAATAAGGCATACCTGATAAGGAAGAGGGAGACATACCGGGATTTGATAAGAAACGAAGTAATTCCCACTCTTAAAGTTTCTTGCCGCTAAGGCAAAGTATAAACAATGGTTTTTTGAGTAATTGCTTTTGGTGTTCTTTAAGGTTTTCTCGCATCCTGGCTTGCGGCAGGGGACTTCATCAAGAAAAGCCCCGATGTGTCTTGGCTTGCGCCAAGACACAGAGGTTTCATGATGTTAAGGAGGTCTAATAAGTTAGGCGATGATTAGACAAATCGAATTCACCAAGATGGTAGCCTCGGGCAATGATTTTGTTGTCGTAGAGGCCAGCCGCTTAGGGAAAAGCAAAACTGTAAAACTTAAAGATTTAGCTATACACATTTGCGACAGAAAATACGGCGTCGGTGCGGACGGGCTGTTGATTTTAGAAAAATCAAACAAGGCAGACATAAAAATGAGAATCTTTAATCCCGACGGCTCAGAGCCGCGGATGTGCGGTAACGGGGTAAGGTGCACGGCGCTTTATAGCGCTCAAGGCAAGAAGAGATTAAATATCGACACAAAGGCCGGAGTTGTCGAGGCGAATGTTAATAAAGGCAGGGTTAAGATAAAGATGACCAAGCCGAAAGACATCAAATTAGACTTGCCGATAAAAATAGCCCCGCGGGCCAGGCCTGTTAAGGTAAATTTTATTAACACCGGGGTGCCTCATACCGTAATCTTTGTCGAAGGGCTTGATAGGATTGACATAGTCGATATCGGCAGGCGAATCCGTTTTTATAAAATATTCCAGCCCGCAGGAACAAATGTTGACTTTGTCCAAATCATCGACGATAATAATATAAGAATCAGGACCTACGAGCGCGGGGTGGAAAATGAAACTCTTGCTTGCGGAACCGGAGCTGTTGCTTCAGCCCTACTATATGCTATACGCTATACGCTATACGCTAAACACAAGGTTGACGTACACACAAAAAGCGGCGAGGTTTTAGGGGTGGAGTTTGAGAAGGTGAACGGAAAGTTTAAAAATGTTTGGTTGGAAGGTAAAGCCAGAATAGTCCATACGGGGGTGTATTATGTTTAAGGGCTCGATTGTCGCTATTGTTACGCCGTTCAAAAAAGGCAGGGTAGACGAAGGCAAATTAAGAGAGCTGGTGGAATTTCAGATTAAGAACGGAACTTCCGGGATTGT
>CAYMKG010000024.1:1403-3250 GCA_964391145.1 uncultured Planctomycetales bacterium | reverse complement strand
CGGCCGGATGGGCCGCAGAATCTTTGAATTAGCCAGCAAGGATAAGGATTTTGAAATTAAATTAGCTCTGGAGAGGAAGGGAATTCCTTTGATTGGAAAGGAGCTGAGAGGGATTAAAATCTCCTCCAACCCCGATGGTATATTTTTAGTGGATGTGTTTGTTGACTTTACTACCTCCGAGGCAACTGCGGCGAATCTGGAGTATGTCGCGCGCTACAAAAAGGCGGCAGTGATCGGGACAACGGGATTAGACTCCGAGCAATTAAATAAGGTCCAGGAGGTATCAAAAATAGTCCCGATAGTTTTTTCTCCTAATATGTCGGTGGGGGTCAATGTATTGTTTGGCATTCTCCCGGAAATCGCCAGGAGGCTGGGGCCTGACTACGGCATTGAGATAACCGAAGCGCATCATAAAGCCAAAAAGGACGCTCCCTCGGGAACGGCGAAAAAATTCGGTCAGATTCTTGCTGATGCAACAGGCAGGCAGACGCCGGTTCACGCGATAAGATTGGGCGATATCGTAGGCGACCATACCGTAATCTTCTGCGGCAATTCCGAGCGTATAGAAATAACCCATCGGGCGCACTCGCGGGACCTGTTTGCTCTCGGAGCTTTAAAGGCAGCAAGGTGGATAGCGGGGAAGCCCGCAGGGCTATATTCAATGCAGGATGTATTAAAATAGGTATTAGGTTAAAGGTTAAAGGTAAAAGGTTAAAGGTGAAAGGTGAAAGGTTAAAGGATGAAAATTAGGTTATCCGAGCGATTACAGAGACTTTCTCCTTATTTATTTTTAGAGATTGATAAGGTAAAGAGAAAAGCAAGGAATCAGGGCAAAGATATTATTGATTTTGGCGTGGGGGATCCAGACCAGCGCACGCCGGATTACATAATCGATGTGCTCTGCCAAGCGGCGCGTGACCCGGCTTGCCACCGGTATGCTTTGGACCAGGGGATGCCGGCTCTGCGCCGGGCAATCGCCGATTGGTATAAAAGGCGTTTTCGGGTCAGGCTTAATCCCGAAACAGAAATCCTGCCGCTTATCGGCTCCAAAGAAGGCATTGCTCACCTGCCTTTGACCATTATCAATCCGGGAGATTACGCACTGGTTCCGAATCCCTGCTATCCTCCTTATCGGGGTGGAACAATTTTGGCCGGCGGAAGGGTTTACTCTTTGCCTTTGCTGGAGAGTAATAATTTTCTTCCCGAATTTAACGCGATTCCGAATGATGTCTTAAAGAAAGCAAAGTTACTTTACATAAATTATCCGAATAATCCAACTTCGGCAATAGCTGACAAAGAATTTTACAGAGAGGTAGTGGATTTCGCAAGAAAGAAGAATATTGTAGTTATTTCTGATTTGGCTTATTCGGAGATTTATTTTGACGGCTTTAGGCCGCCCAGCTTCCTGCAAGCAAAGGGAGCAAAGGCAGTCGGAATTGAATTCCACTCATTATCCAAAACTTATAATATGACCGGCTGGCGCATAGGCTGGGTTTGCGGAAACAGGAATTTAGTAGCTGCGCTGGCAAAGGTGAAGTCAAACATTGATTCGGGAATATTCAGCGCAATTCAGATTGCCGGCATCGCGGCCCTGAAAGGCTCTGATGATAATATAACAAAGACTCGCAGACTTTACCAGGAGAGGAGAGATATTTTAGTAGAGGGATTGAATTCTTTGGGCTGGAAGATAGGCAGCCCAAAAGCTACCTTTTACATCTGGGCTAAGATTCCTGAGAATTATTCAAGAGCGGGCAAAAGCGGGAATTCCATAGCCTTTGCAAGGCGATTATTAAAAAGTGCGGGAATTGTAGTTACCCCTGGCGTCGGCTTTGGCAAATACGGCGAGG
>CAYMKG010000024.1:0-1303 GCA_964391145.1 uncultured Planctomycetales bacterium | reverse complement strand
TCAAATCTGGGTGACAGAGAATATAACATAAGGGCGGCAATAAGGAGAATAAGATTATTGATGAATACCCGCGTTACCAAGATTTCGAAAATAATCGAAACTCCGCCGGAGGGCGGCCCGCCCCAGGGCCCGTATCTAAACTGCGTAATCGAGATTCAAACAACGTTGTCTCCGTATGAGCTCTTAAGGAGGCTGCAGAAGATTGAGGGTGATTTAGGCAGGGTTCGGGCGGTTAAGAACGGGCCGCGCTGCATTGACCTGGATATTTTGCTTTACGACGATGCCCGGATAGAAGAAGAGTCTCTCTGTATTCCACATCCCAGAATGCTTGAGCGAAAATTCGTAATGGAGCCGCTTGAAGACATCGCGCCTGATCTGGTGAAGAAGTTAAAGATTAAGAAAGCTATCGGCAAACAAAAGCAACGCAAGAACAGGCGAAAAGCCAAGAAGGCCAAACCATCCAAAAGGAAGAAAGGTTCGGCAGGATGAAGATTATCCGAAGCGTTGAGAGGATGCAGAGAACCGCCAAAGAGTTAAAGCGGAAAGGTAAATCCATCGGCTTTGTGCCGACAATGGGAGCATTGCACACCGGGCATTTAAGCTTAATTAAGCAAGCGCGTAAGGAAAATGATATAGTGGTTACGAGCATATTCGTCAATCCTGCCCAATTTGGACCAGGCGAAGATTACCTTCGCTATCCGCGAGATTTAAAAACCGATGCCGCTCTCTGCAAAAAAGATGGCGTTGATATCATCTTCTATCCAGGCGTAAGCCAGATGTATCCTGAGGGATACAAGACCTACGTTGTTGTGGAGAAGTTAAGCAATGTGCTGTGTGGCAGGTTTAGGCCCGCTCATTTCAGGGGCGTGGCGACAATCGTAACCAAGCTTTTTAACATCGTTCAGCCGGATGTAGCTTACTTCGGCCAGAAGGACGCTCAGCAGGCAGTTATTATGCAACGTATGGCAAGAGATCTTGATATGCCGGTTAAGATAAAGGTTATGCCGATAATCAGGGACACCGACGGTCTGGCTTTGAGTTCCCGCAACACATATCTAAATATCCAGGAAAGAAAAGATGCCGTTGTTTTATATGAGGCTTTAAAAAAAGCCCAGGCTTTGATTATCCAGGGGGTTACGGACTCATCAAAGATTAAACTTGCTATGCGCAGGATTATTCAGAGGAAAAAATCTGCCCGGATTCAGTACATTGAAATTGTTGACCTGGGTGAGTTAAATCCAGTTAAGAAAATTAAAGATAAGGTCTTGATAGCCCTTGCAGTTTACATCGGCAAGACCAGATT
>CAYMKG010000023.1:0-11792 GCA_964391145.1 uncultured Planctomycetales bacterium | reverse complement strand
TGAGCAAGATTTACGAAGCAACTCGGCCCAGTTCGCCGTAGCAGTAGGACTGGCTCTGCGTTAAAGATGATTGAGATAAATCTGTTACCGGAAGAATTCAGGCAGAAGAAGCAGGGGCGGATTGCTCTCCCTCAAGCGCAGACGGTAGTCTATATCCTGGCCGCTGTTTTTGGCTTACTTATCATTATTCACCTGGTCCTCGGCGGGTTACTCCTGGTTAAAAAGATACAGCAGGAATCGCTGGACAAAAAATGGACTCAGTTAAGCCCACAGCTTCAGGAAATCAATGAATGGAAGAGGCAGTACAAAATCAGCAGCCAGCAAAGCGAGCAAATGAACAGATTGCTTAATCAGCGGATAACTATTTCGGATAAGATGCAAGCCTTGGTTTCTGCTCTTCCCAGCGGCATCTGGTTTAACCGTCTGAACTTAAAGGATAAAAAGTTCAATCTCAGAGGGTCGGTAGTCTCCTTGAAGGCAGACGAAATGCGCCTGCTCAATCTCTTTTTGAATCGCCTCAAAGAAGATAAGCAATTTTTTAAAGATTTTACTCGCCTTGAATTAGGCCGCCTGGTTTTGCGCACCTTAGGCGGCTTTTCCGTGATGGATTTTGTTCTGGAAGGCGACCTAAAATGAAGAAAATTAAAATTAAAATTCGAGAATTATTGGATAAAATAACCCCATATGTAACTAAAATAACCCAGGATAGAAACAAGCTAATTCTGACGGGTATCGTCATCTTAATAATGTTGTATCTTGATTTTTCATTTGTTTTAAAATCTCAGAGGCGGGCTATCAGAGCGGTTAACTCCAATATCGTGAGATTAAGGAAAGGTCTGGAGAATCTCGAAACAGATTTAAACAGGATGAAGAGGCAGGAGGCAGGTTTGTCAGTTGGCCAGGAAAAAAGGCTGGTATCAACGGGCCAGATGCCCTGGGTAATTGAAGAGATATCGCGCCTGGCAAATCAGCAAGGAGTAAGAATATTTCAGGTAAGGCCAGTTCGGGAAGTTTCGGCTAAGAAGGTTTCCGGAAAATCTATCGGGGCGGACCAATATTTATCTATTCTGATTAATCTGGAGTTATCTGCAGGATATCACAAGCTCGGCAGATTTCTAGCCGGTCTTGAGAATCATTCTATATTTTTGCAAGTGCATGAACTGAATATCAGCCGCAATGAGAAGAATCCGTTTGAGCACGAGATAAATTTAGTGTTAAAAACCTATGTTAGCGAATAAAAAACAGGATTCGTTATTGCGTCCTTTGTTCATTTTGTTTTTTCTTTGTTTAGCCTCTGCGTCGTTTGCTCAGGGAGAGACTACCTACGACGACCAGGGCAAGCGCGACCCCTTTATTGCGCTGGTTACTCCCGACGGCCGGCTTCTTAATCTGGAGCCGTCTGATTCGGAGGCAAAAATAGTACTGCAAGGAATAATCTATGATAGCAGCGGCCGCTGTTATGCTATAATTAACGGCGAGGTGGTTAGTGTCGGTGACTACATTCTAGGACAGGCAGTTTTTAAGATAGAAGAAAATAAGGTGATATTGCTTAAAGATAATAAACCCGTTGAATATATTCTGCAAAAGGAGGAGCCGTGAAAACTCAAAACTCAAAACTCAACCCTTCGACTACGCTCAGGGTTGATGGTGAGCGAAGTCGAACCATCAAAACTCAAAGTTTATTTTTAGTCCTTTTACCTTTTATCTTTTACCTTTTACCTTTTACCTTTGCTTATGCTCAGCAGCCACAGTCAACCCCCGCTGAGGCAGAAGTAGCTGTCAGCCAGAATGTAACTTTAGACTTTAAGGACGCCGACATAAGGAGCGTACTTAAGATTATTTCCTATAAGTCCGGAGTCAATATTGTGGCGACGCCCGAGGTAATGGGAACGGTGACTATTCGATTGCAGGACGTTCCCTGGGAACAAGCGCTGGATACGATTGTTAAGACCTATGGCTTTGGATACGAATGGCTAAATGACAAGGTGATTATGGTTTCGACATTAGAAAAATTGGCTGAGCAGAGAAAGATTCGACAGGAAGCAGCCGCAAAAGAACCTCTGGATACTCAGTCATTTAGTTTGAATTTTTCCAGGGTAGAAGAGGTAAAAACAGCGATAGAGAAATTGGTTTCAGAAAGAGGGAGGATTACTCTGGAGAAGCGAACCAATACCTTGATTATTACAGATACCAAGTCTAATCTGATAAAGATTGGCAGAGTGATTAAAGAGCTTGACAGGGTTACTCCTCAAGTTTTAATTGAGGCAAAGATAGTAGAGACAAATTTAACCGATACCCAGAACCTGGGAATAAAATGGTCAGTTGGCGGGACAGCTAAAGGCGCAGCTCGGCCGACTACCTTTCCTTTTTCCGGGCATCACTCTGACAATAAATATCTTCCCGACGATATTATTGCTCCCACCTTAGCTCCAGACGTAACCGGGAGCTTATTTACGATGGGCACCCTTGACGCTACGGCCACGTCGGCGGTTCTGGAGATGCTGTTCAGGAATACCGACACAGAGATGCTCTCCAATCCGCGCATTGTAACCCTGGATAACCAGGCGGCATCAATTGAGGTGGTAACCCTGGACCCTACGCCTCAGTGGACTTATAACGAGGAACAGAATACTTATGTAATGACCGATTACAGACAGGAGAAATACGGTATTATTCTAAATGTCACCCCCCAAATAAATAAATTGGGTTATGTGACCTTGACCATTAAGCCCGAGGTCAGCGAAAAATCCGGAGATAAGCTTTTAACCAGCCAGGGGCTAAGTGTGGAATTACCGGTTATCGATAAACAAACCACATCAACGACAGTAATGATAAAAGACGGCGATACTTTAGTAATCGGCGGATTGATAAAGAATAAAACCACGGACACCGTCCAGAAGGTTCCCCTTTTGGGAGACATACCCATTCTTGGTTTTTTGTTCAAGCACAAGGGAAAAGAGGTTGTAAAAAAGGATTTGCTTATCTTCATTACGCCCAAAATATTAACCGTTCAAGAACCCCAGATTAGTTAGGGATACCCTTTGAGCCAATCGGCAGGGTGCCTCCTTTTGGGGATTTATCCCAGCAAAAACAAAATGCAGAAGGAAATTTTAATTAATGCGGATTTACCCGAAAAGCGCGTAGCAATCGTCGCCGATGGCGAGTTGCAGGAATTCTACATTGAGCAGCCGGGAGAGAGGACCACAGTCGGCAATATATATAAAGGCAGAATTGAGTCCGTAGTTCCCTCTCTGAACGCTGCTTTCGTGAATATCGGTCAGGATAAAAAAGGATTTCTTTATCTTTCTGAGATTGAATACGGTGCCTATGAGTCGACCGAGGAGGCTGAACTTAAACAGTCTCTGAAAATAAAAAAAGGAGATGAAGTTTTAGTTCAGGTAGTAAAGGAGGCTTATGGCACAAAAGGGCCTCGCCTCTCTGGGCATCTCGGGCTTCCCGGAAGATATCTGGTGTTAGCTCCGCAGAATTCAAATTGGGGAGTTTCGCGGCGTATAGAGGATGAGGGAGAAAGAAGGCGGCTGAGATTAATTCTTGAAGGATTGAGGCTGCCTAAAGACGTCGGCTTTATAGTGAGAACCGCCGCTGCAGGCAAGTCTGCCAGAGAAATTTTACGGGATGCTCGCTTCTTGCTTAAATTATGGTCAAGGATAAAGAAGGCTTCCGCTCACCACTCCGCCCCCAGTTTAGTGTACGAAGAGTGCGATTTGATTCTGCGCGTGATTCGCGACTCTTTTACCGAGGAGATAAGCCGGGTTGTAGTCGACACAAAATCAGAATTCAAACGTATCCAGGCGTTTGTGCGCTCGTTCGGCAGAGATTTGGCAAGGCGCGTGCATTTGTATCAGGGGCCGGATTTATTCTTTGACAGGAACATAGAAAGGCAGATTAACAAGATTTTTGAAAGACATGTTTATTTAAAGTCCAAGGCTTACATTGTTATCGAACCTACCGAAGGACTGGTTGTGATTGACGTAAACAGCGGAGGATTTAAGAAGAGTCTTTCGCCGGAGGAGGCAGCTTTTAAGATAAACGCAGAAGCCGCAGCCGAGATCGCCAGACAGTTACGCCTTCGTGATTTAGGGGGAATTATTGTCATTGATTTTATTGATATGGAGAAGGAAGGTCATCGGCGGGAAATATCGAATATTCTGAATCGCCATTTAAGCAAGGACAGGGCTAAATATGATTGTTTGGGCATTTCGAAATTCGGGCTGGTGCAACTTACGCGTGAACGCATCCACGCCACGGTCCAGGCACAAACTTATGAAGAGTGCCCCTATTGCCAGGGCAAAGGTAAGATAAAATCAGCACGAAGCGTATGCCTTTATGCCTTTCGGCAGTTAAAGCGGGATTTACAATTAAAACGCCAGCCACAAGTCAATTTGAGTCTAAATCCCGCCGTTGCTTCACTAATGGAAAAATATCGGGATTCCCTGCGATTCCTGGAGCGCAGATTCCGCACCAAAATTAATCTCATCTCCAATCCTACCCAGCACCTGGAAGAGATAAAGATAACTTGATTTCTATCCTTTGATGTGATAATATTAAGAACTATACTTTAACCCGAACCTTGACTTTTTACATTTTTGATTTTTGGATTTAAAACAGGAGGAGTCCAAGTGTATGCAATTATTGATATAGGTGGAAAGCAATACAGAGTAGAAAAAGGAGATATCATCGACATAGAGCGCCAGGATAAAAAAGAAGGTCAGAACCTTATTTTAGATAAGGTTCTTTTGGTAGCTGGGGATAACAATATTCAAATTGGCCAGCCGAATGTTTCGGGCGCTAAGGTGTCAGCCGAGGTAGTTAAAAATCTAAAGGGCCGCAAGGTTATCTCTTATAAGTATCGTCGGCGAAAGTCTAGCCACACCAAAAGGGGACACCGACAGTTACTTACAAGGATCAGGGTTGATGATATTATACTGGCGTAGGTAAAAGGTAGAAGGTAAAAGGTAAACCCTTTAACCTATAACCTTTAACCTTTAGAAAGATGTTCATTGATGAGGCGAAAATATACGTTAAGGCAGGGAATGGAGGTGACGGCTGCCGGAGTTTTTACCGGGATAAATACCAGCGCCATGGAATTCCCGACGGAGGCGACGGCGGAAGAGGAGCGGACATAGTTGCAGTCGCCGATAAAAACCTTGCTACTCTTTTGGATTTTCATTATCGGCGGCATTTCATCGGAAAGAGCGGCAAGCACGGCTCAGGAAAAAACAAAAGGGGAAAAGACGCAGAACATTTAAACATAAGATTACCCTGTGGAACTGTTATTAGAGATGCCAGAACCGATTGTGTTTTAGCTGATCTGACCCACGACGGAGAAAAGGTGGTTTTGGCTAAAGGCGGGCAGGGCGGCACTGGAAATACCCGCAACCGCCCGGTTACAGAAGGTAAGCCCGGCGAGGAACGGCATTTAGCTCTGGAGTTAAAGCTCATAGCCGACGTAGGGGTAGTGGGCTTTCCGAATGCCGGAAAATCAACATTGGTTTGCGCTATATCCAACGCTCATTCACAGATAGCTGCTTATCCTTTTACGACTAAGGCCCCGACCTTAGGGGCAGTTAGGGGCGAGGATTTTTCTTTTGTCGTAGCGGATATTCCCGGATTAATCCAGGGCTCGCACCAGGGGCGCGGCCTGGGAGATAGATTCCTGCGCCATATTGAGCGCACCAAGTTGATTCTTCATCTTCTTGATATGGCGGGCAGCGAAGGTCGCAACCCTTATGAGGACTATACTGCAATAAATAATGAGCTTGGTTTATTCAGCCGCAAGCTCCGTAAGAGAAAGCAGATAATAGTCGCCAACAAAATGGATTTACCTGGGGCACAAGAGAATTTAAGTAGATTTAGACAAAGGGTAAAACAACGCGTCTTTCCTATATCCGCTTTGGAGAAAGAAGGGTTGGAGCATCTAATTGAAGAAATCAGTAAAAGATTATCAGCGCATCGTAATTAAAATCGGAGCGAGCCTATTAACTGACCTTCAGGTTGTTGACCGGCTTGTTGAGCAGATTGCCGATTTGATTAATCAGAGGCGCCAGGTGATTCTGGTTTCATCCGGGGCAATCGCCTGCGGTATGGGCACTCTCGGGTTAAAAACCAGGCCGACAAGGCTTGACCACCTTCAGGCAGCAGCGAGTCTTGGCCAGAGCGAATTGATGGAGATTTACCGACGGCGATTTTCCGCTTTCAATATAAAGTGCGCCCAGATTTTGCTTACCTGGGAGGATTTTGATGACCGTAGCAGATACCTCAACGCAAAAAATACCTTGCAGGTTTTATTGAGATGGGGAAGCCTGCCGATAATTAACGAGAACGATACGGTTTCGGTTGAGGAGATAAAATTCGGAGATAATGACCGGCTTTCCGCGCTGGTTGCCAATCTGGTTGAGGCGGATATGTTGATTATTCTCTCCGACGTTGAGGGTCTGCTTGACCCGAAGACTTCGGAGGTTATTCGCGTAGTTAACAAGATAACGCCTAAGATTGAAAGGCTTGCTTCATCCTCAGATAAAGCTATTTCAGTGGGAGGAATGAAAACCAAGCTCTCTGCGGCGCGGATAGCTATGGAATCGCAAATTCCCTGTTTGGTTATTGACGGGAAAAAGAGCCGAGCTTTGCAATTGGCGCTGAATGACCCGCTTAATGCCGGAACGCTATTTCTGCCGGTTGAGGCGCGGATTCCCGCACGCAAAAAATGGCTTATCTTTTGTTCGCGGCCGAAAGGTAAGATACGAGTGGATAACGGAGCAAAAGCTGCTCTTCTTGCCGGCAAGAGCCTGCTTAGTGTCGGCGTGGTAGGCTTAGAGGGAAACTTTACTCCCGGCGATGCTGTAGAGGTTACAGATAAAGACGGCGTTGCCTTTGCCCGCGGCAGGGTAAATTTTTCACCCCAGGATTTGGATAGGATAAAGGGTAAACAAAAGATGAAGGAGGTTATCCACCGCGACAACCTCGTCATCAGGGACACCTTCTGACATATTAAAAAATATGGTTTTAACCTTAGCAAAGAAAGCAAAGAAGGCATTTGGGGTTTTGGCGAATCTGCCCACGCAGCAGAAAAATAAGATTCTGCGTTCAATGGCCCAGGCTTTGCTTGATAGCCGACGGCTCATAATTAAGGAGAACGAAAAGGACCTTCGCAATGCCAAGATGAGAAATCTTTCCTCAGCATTTATTGACCGGCTCACTTTAACCGAAAAGCGGATTAAGGCAATGAGTGATTCGCACAGAGCTTTGGTTAACTTGCCCGACCCGGTTGGAGAGGTGATTAATCAATGGATAGCTCCTAACAGAATGAAGATTTCAAAGGTGCGTGTGCCCATTGGCGTGATTGCAATAATTTATGAGTCCCGTCCTGACGTCACTTCGGATTGCGCCGGATTGTGCCTTAAGTCGGGCAACTGCGTTATTCTGCGCGGAGGAAGCCAGGCAATAAATTCAAACAAAGCAATCTATAAAGTCTTATCTTCTGTTTTGGTCAAGTTCTGCGTTCCCGCGGGAGCAATCGGTTTTGTTTCAACCACCAGCAGGCAAGAGGTTCGTACCTTGCTCGGATTGAATAATTACATCGATTTAGTAATTCCTCGAGGAGGGGAGGGTTTGATTAGAGAAGTAGCCGGGATTTCGCGCATTCCGGTAATAAAGCATTACAAGGGTTTATGTCATGTATATGTCCATCAGGACGCAGATTTGGCCATGGCTGAAGAAATCTGTTTCAATGCAAAAGTTCAACGTCCGGGAACCTGCAATGCTATGGAAGTTATGCTGATTGATAAAAAGATTGCGCCGCGCTTCTTGCCAGAAATGATCAGACGTTTTCAGAATGCGGGCGTTGAGATTCGCGGCTGCGCGGTTACCAGGAAGATTGTAAAGGGAATAAACCCCGTTAGAAATACCGATTGTCACGGTAGAGTCAAGATTTCTAACGGGGTAAAGCTGGCCACCGAGGAGGATTTTCGTACTGAATTTTTGGGTTTAGTCCTTGCGGTTAGGGTTGTAAAGGATTTGAATGAAGCAATAAATCACATTAACGAATACGGTTCTCATCATTCCGACTCGATTGTTACCAAAAATAACAGGGCTGCCGAGGAATTCTTAAAGAGGGTTGATTCAGCTTGTGTCTATCATAATGCCTCCACCCGTCTAACTGACGGATATCAGTTCGGCATGGGTGCAGAGATGGGGATTTCCACTGACCGACTTCATGCCCGTGGGCCAATGGCACTGGAAGAATTGACAACATATAAGTACGTTGTGAGAGGGAAGGGACAGATAAGGAGCTAAATCCTAATGACCAATTAGGATTTAGAATCTTATTCAGTTATGAAGATTGGAATATTAGGCGGAACATTCAACCCGATTCACCTGGGACACCTTATTATGGCTGAGGAGGTGCGCCAGAAGATTTGTTTAGACAGGGTTGTTTTTGTTCCGGCAAACCTTCCGCCCCATAAGGATAACGGTGAAATTATCGATGCTTGCTGCCGCCTTAAGATGCTAAGGTTAGCAATCAGAGGCAATTCCTATTTTTCTGTTTCGGATGTCGAGATAAAAAGGGGAGGCCGCTCTTACACGATTGATACAGTAAAGGGGTTTACAAAGATTTATCCTGATGACCAGCTCTATTTCATTATTGGCTCGGACCTGGTTAAGTATTTAAACGAGTGGAAAGATGTAAAAGACATTATTGCTCTGGTTCGGTTCGTTGTGGCGACCCGTCCCGGATATCCGTTGGAGAATTTACCTTCTTATATGACGACGATAGACATTCGCGCCGTGGATATCTCGGCTTTTGAAATCCGCCAGTGCATAAAAGAGAACCGCTCTTTCCGCTATCTGGTTCCCGAGACGGTGCGGCAATATATCATTAAGAAAGGACTCTATAAATAAGTTACGAAGGTTACGGATGTTAAGAAGGTTAAAAAGGTTACAATATACTATGAAAGAATCTGCTGAGAAGTACAGAAAGCAAGCATACGAAGAGCTTAAATTTTATCAGGATATTTGTGAGATTCGTAGATTAATTTTTAAGATTACGGAGAAATTTGCAAAGAAGCATATGAGATTAGTTTCTCAAATGAGAGATGCTGCCCGTTCAGCAAAGCAAAATGTACGAGAAGGCTATAGGAGAGGCACAGTCGGAGAATTTATCCACAGCATTAAGATTAGCCAAGGTTCTTTGGAGGAATTAAGCGGAGACATGGAAGATTGCTTGGAGGATGGCTTAATTTCTGAAGAAGAATTTCAGACTTTTATTAAATTGTTTCGTAGCTCTACTTATTTATCCTCTCGGTATGTTAAGTCAATTTATAAATTAGAAGAGAATGGTAAATGGAAAGTACCCGGAAAATCCGTTATTGGTAACTTCCGTAACCTTAGGTAACATACGTAACCTCCGTAACCTTTAAGATTATGAACATCAAAATAGGTGCTTCGATTTTAGCGGCTGATTTTTCTTGTTTAGACAAGGAGATGCGCCGCATTGAGAAAGCAGGAATTGATTTCTTCCATGTTGATATAATGGATGGGCATTTTGTCCCTAACATTACCATAGGGCCTGGGGTGGTGAAAGATATTCGCAAGGTTACGAAACTCCCGCTGGATGTGCACCTGATGATTGAGAGGCCCCTTAATTGGGCGGGTCGATTTATTGAGGCCGGTGCAGATTGTCTTGCGCTGCACATTGAGACAATTAGTCCCTCGGCATTACGCAAACAAGCCAGGCGGATAAAAAGAAAAGGTGTCAAATTGGGGGTATGTTTAAACCCCACTACCCCTTTGGCAAGAATTAAAGGCCTGTTTGACCTGGTTGATTTTGTTCTTGTTATGACTGTGAATCCCGGTTTCGGCGGGCAGAGATTTATATATTCGGTTCTTGATAAGATTGAAGCGCTCAGAGTAATCTATAACGGAAATATTGCAGTTGACGGTGGGATAACCGATATAACCGCAAGGAAGGTAATCGGAGCCGGAGCAAATATTTTGGCTTGCGGCACATATATATTTAAGGCCCGCAACCCTAAGGCTGCGATTCGAAAGCTGACTTAATCGAAATTTAGCCCCCGCAGCTTTTAAATATTCAAAATTAATTTCGCTATGGCTAAAAAGGCGGGGGTTAGAAAGATGATAAATTTAAGGAGAGCACAATGAATAATAAAAAAAGGTGCGGGATAAAGTTTGGAACCGACGGCTGGCGTGGAGTAATCAGCGATAATTTTACCTTTGATAACGTCAGGCGCGTCGCAGCAGCTATCGCAGACTATTTTAACGCAATAACGCAAAAACGCAATAACGCAAAAACGGTAAAGATAGCCGTTGGTTATGATACCCGCTTTTTATCAGATGTCTATGCCCGCATAGTCAGCGAGGTTTTAGCCAGCAAGGGTATTGGTGTGATTCTCTCTGACAGGGCAATTCCTACGCCGGCGTTAAGTTTCGCGGTTAAACATAAGCGTTTAACTGCCGGGGTGATGATTACGGCCAGCCATAATCCTGCTTCATACAACGGAATAAAGATTAAGACTGCTTCCGGCGGAGCAGCTCCTCCTGAGGTCACGCAAGAGGTAGAAAAATTATTACCCCGTTACCCCTTACCCGTTACCCGTTACCTTAACTCGATAGTCAAGAAAGATTTAACCGCTGAATATATAAAATTCCTGCGTTCATACATTAATTTATCCCTGCTTAAAAAGACAAGTTTTCGCCTTCTCATTGATGCAATGTACGGAAGCGGAAACGGATTTATTGCCGGCGTGCTAGACGGCACTAAAATCAAATTAAATTTTATCCGCAATCAAATTAATCCCTCTTTTGGGGGATTAAGGCCCGAACCGGTTTTGGAAAATCTCAGCCCGACGGAAAAAGAATTGAGGAGCCGAAAATACGATTTAGGTTTAGTTTTAGACGGCGACGCTGATAGAATTGCGGCTTTTGCCGGGCGGGGGGAATTTATTCATCCGCAGAAGATCCTGGGTTTGTTAATCTTGCATCTTGTTCGTAATCGCGGGATGAGAGGAGGCGTGGTTAAGACAATCGTAGGCACAACGCTAGTCGATAAGATTGCCGGGCGTTTGGGCCTCAAACTCTATGAAACCCCGGTCGGATTTAAATATATATCCGAACTAATGGAAAAAGAGAATATTCTGGTCGGAGGGGAGGAAGCAGGCGGTATAGGTTTTAAGGGTTATATTCCGGAAAGAGACGGAAGTCTTGCAGGGCTCTTGCTTTTGGAAATGATGGCTTATCAAAAAAAACCGATGCTCAAGATACTGAATGAAATGGAAAGAGAATTTGGGAGATATTATTATCTAAGAGAGGATGTCCATCTTACCGGCCTTAAGCCGAGAGGAGCTACTGTCTTATCTTCGAAAATAAATAGGTTTAAGTCAAAGAGTGAATTATTAGGCAAAAAAATAATTCAGGTAAAGGATTTCGACGGAGTGAAATTGATTTGCGAAGACGCCAGCTGGCTTATGCTGCGTCGCTCAGGCACCGAGCCTTTAGTGCGAATCTATGCCGAGGCAAAAGACCTCGCCCGCTCTAAAAAGTTGCTTGCGTTCGGCAAGAGCTTCATCGGTGTATGATGCTCTATAGTATCTCAAAGTTTCTGGTAAAAGCGCTGGCTAAGATTCTTCTGCGCTTAGAGGTTAAAGGCAGAAGTAACATTCCCAGAGTCGGTGGCTTTATATTAGCCAGCAACCACGCCAGTTTCTTAGACCCGATTGTTCTGGGTGTTGCTTGCCCACGCCGGTTAAATTTTATGG
>CAYMKG010000022.1:9900-12013 GCA_964391145.1 uncultured Planctomycetales bacterium | reverse complement strand
AGATGGAGAGAGAGAATTATCAATATAAGGACTTTATAGCAAGCAGGCTTTACTGCGATAATTGCGGCTGTTCGATGCCGGTTAAAGAGAGACTTCTTTTAATACTTCCCGACGGCTATTTATACGAGTATATCTGCTCTGGCTGCGGCAAAGCCGTTGGGGATAAACGGGTTTCGTTATCAGAACAGGATAAACTTCTCTTTTAAAGAAATATTATGCAATATATTCCAAATTACGTAAAGGCCTATAAAGAAGGAGGGCTCCGGAAGAAGGTTGAGCAGCTGAGAAGGGTTCTTTCCTGTTGCACCTTATGCCCTCGGCAATGCAAGGTAAATAGAGCAGAGGATAAAAGAGGTTTTTGTGGGGCAGGTAAAGACTTGCGTATTTCATCAACTTTTGCCCATTTTGGTGAAGAATCTTGCCTTGTAGGCAAGCACGGCTCAGGGACAATCTTTTTTTCCTACTGCAATCTTAAGTGCGTATTCTGCCAGAATTATGAAATCAGCCACCTCGCCGAAGGAAGCGAGGCGACCGAAGAACAGTTAGCTTCTTATATGCTTCGCTTGCAGAGTATAGGGTGTCACAATATAAATCTAGTGACACCTACTCACTTTGTGCCTCAGATATTGGAAGGTTTGTCATTGGCGATAAAAAAGGGATTGAATATTCCCTTGGTTTATAACTGCGGGGGGTATGAATCGGGAGAGGTGATTGATATATTGGGGGGCGTTGTGGATATCTATATGCCTGATGCAAAATTTTCTTCATCCGAGGCTTCCAGACAATTCTGCGGTGTGGATGATTATTTTCCGAATTTAAAAAAGGTATTAAAGAAGATGCATCAGCAAGTAGGAGATTTGGAGATAGATAGTGAAGGTATTGCTAGAAGAGGTTTGTTGGTCCGTCATCTGGTTTTGCCAAACGGTCTTGCAGGAACCAGGGAGATTATGGAATTTATTGCCCAGGATATCTCTCCAAATACCTATATAAACATAATGGCTCAATATCGGCCCTGCGCAGAAGCGTATAAATTCCCCCAAATTGATCGCTACTTATCGCAACAGGAATATGTTGAAGCGATAGAGGTGGCTCAATCCTTTGGTTTGCATCGATTTGACCGATAAGGATGAAGGAAGGGCGGGGTTGACAAAGCCACTTATCTATGTTAGATTGAATTTCTATGCGAAGAGTTATTTTAATATCAGCTTCTATTCTGCTTTTAACTAATTCTGCTTATGCGTTCTGGATTTGGACCCCAAAATCCGGCAAATGGGTTAACCCTAAATATGCAGTAAAACCTACTCCTGCAGAGCAGTTAGATTATGCGCTAAAGCTTTATGAAGAGGATAAATTAAAACAGGCAAAGAACGCATTTAAGAAGCTCATAAAGCATTATCCAAAGAGCACTGAAGCTGCGGAAGCGCAATATTACCTGGGAGCAATTGAAGAAAAAAACGGTAAGCTCTACGAGGCCTATTTAGCTTATCAGAAGGTAATCGATAAATACCCATTCAGTTCAAGGGCAAGCGATATAATTGAAAAAGAGTTTAGAATTGCCGAGAAATTTATGCAGGGCCAGAAACGCAAGGCCTTGGGTTTTACCCTGCCTGTAGAAAATCCGGCAATCGAGATCTTCAGAAAGGTTGTCGAGAATTCGACCTACGGCCCGCTGGCAGCCGAGGCTCAATATAAATTAGGCCTGATTTTAAAAAGCCAGGGCCGTTATTTTGAGGCGGAAGATGAATTTAATAAAGTAGTTGCCAATTATCCGAAAAGTGAATGGGTTGAGCCGGCTAAATTTCAGATTGCCGCCTGCCGGGCCAGCGTTGCTCCTGGTCCGGATTACGATCAAGAAGCTACCCGCGAGGCAAAGGAAAAATTTAAGGAATTTATCCAGTCTCATCCGGATGTAGAGCTATCGCGTCAGGCAGAAGAGAATATTCGGGAGTTAAGGGAAAGAGAAGCCCAGGGCTACTATGATATTGCCGTCTTTTACGAAAAACAAAAGGCTTACAAAGCGGCCAAGATTTATTACAACGCGATAATTGAGAATTACCCCAAGAGCGTGTGGGCGGCCAAGGCTTTCTCTAAACTTCAGGCTTTGGAGCAGGAA
>CAYMKG010000022.1:5337-9800 GCA_964391145.1 uncultured Planctomycetales bacterium | reverse complement strand
CGGGTTGTGGATACACCACCCGTTCCTTGATTACCAAAGATTATCAGACTATCTACGTTCGCCCTTTTGTTAATAAGATAGATATCACCCATGAGACTTCGGTGGCAAGAAACTACGAGATTTATTACCCGCTTTTAGAGAAAGATATAACCCGCCAGGTGATTAGTCAGTTTATGTTCGATGGAAATTTGAGAATAGCCAAGGAAGAAGACGCCGATTTAATTCTGGAAGGCGAATTGGTTAACTACCGCCGAGATGCTTTAAGATACACCGGACAGGATAATAAAGAAATAGAGGAATATCGCATTAGCATCGTAGTAAACCTCAAGCTTTATGATACTCGCAAAGAGGCTATGCTATGGGAAGTAAAAAATCTTATCGGCGATACGACCTACTTTACCCAAGGCAGCTTGGCGAAATCAGAATCAACGGCAATAAACGAAGCGGTTGATGATTTAGCCCGCCGGGTTGTTGACCGGGTAGTGGAAGTTTGGTAATGACCTATCTATTTGTCGGAGAGGATGAGTTCTCCAAAGATATAAAATTACAAAAAATTAAACAAGGACTTTTTGCGCCTCAATTAGAATCTTTTAATTCTGAAATCCTCTACGCGAAGGAATTAGATCTAAGGACTCTTCAGGAGAAGCTTCTGCAGCTCCCGGTAAAGGCGAAACAGAGATTAATCCTGATTAAAAGTGCCTCTAAATTAAGGCCAGATGTAAAGGAGTATTTGCTATCTTATATCAGAAAGCCGTTTTCCCACGTAGTTTTGGTTTTGGATGCGCGGCGCGTAGATAGGCGGGATTCCTTTTTCAATCGGATATCCGGCCCGAGGAAGCTGATAAATTTTCGCGAATCAATTGAATTGGATGCATTTACTCTCTCGCGCCAGGTCCTGCAGCGCAGGATTAAACCGGCTTTAAGGCTGCTGCGCAAGCTTTTGTTAAAAGGGGAAAAGCCAGAAAGGATTCTCGGAGCTATTCGTTATCAGCTGCACCGGGAGAGGTTGAATTCTGAGGAGACAAAGAAAAAATTATCGTTTTTACTCAATTGCGATATTGACATTAAAACTGGCAGGTTAAAACCAGACCTTGCTTTAGAGCGGCTTCTCCTTAGATTGTGCTATTTTTGAAAGGGCCCGGTTTAAGCGGGATTTTTTCCTTGAGGCAGTATTTTTTTTAATTATTCCTTTTTTAGCTGCCTTATCTAACTTAGAAAAGACTTCGGACAATAAAGTTTTTGCCTCAGAGATATTTTTTGTCGATAAACACGATTGGAATTTTTTAATCGCCTTTTTAAGGTCTCGTTTAATCCTAAGATTGCGTTGGCGTCTTTTTTTGTCCTTACGTAGTGATTTCAATGCTGTCCGGCGATGCGGCATATTTTCCCTCCTTTGAAAACGTAATATATCATAATTATTAAATCTCGTCAATTAAAATATGTCAAAGGACAAATCTATTCTTAAATCTGCCTCGATTATCAGCTCGGGCACGCTTTGCTCGCGGCTTCTGGGATTCATACGCGATATAGTCATTGCCGCGTTTTTCGGCACAGGCAGGATATCCGAAGCGTTTTTTGTCGCCTTTCGGATTCCCAATCTATTGCGTCATCTTGTTGGAGAAGGAGCGGCAAATTCAGCGTTTGTTCCGGTGTTTTGCGAGCATCGGGTAAAAGAAGAAAAGAAGGATTTCTGGAATTTAGTCGGCAATGTCTTTTGGATTATTTTGATAACCTTGTCAGCAATTTCCCTGTTAGGAATTCTACTTTCTCGTCCCATTGTCAGCCTTATCGCTCCCGGGTTTTTAAAGGAACCAGGCAAATTCTTACTTACAATTAGACTCACCAAATTACTTTTTCCGTATTTGCTACTGATCGGATTAACGGCTTACACAATGGGGCTTCTGCATACGTTTAGGTCTTTCACTGCCCCGGCTTTTAGCCCATGCTTGCTTAACATCTGCATGATTTTTAGCATATTAATTGCTTATCGAATTATGTCCGAGCCGATATTCGGATTGGCTGTGGGAGTCCTTCTGGGCGGAGTTCTTCAAGTTGGTATTCAGCTCCCGCCGCTTTTTAAGTGTGGCTTTCGACTTAACTTTTTGAGAATAAGGCCCGATTTTTCTCATCCGGGAATAAAAAAGATTAGCCGCTTGCTTATTCCGCGTATTTTCGGGGCCGCGGCGTATCAGCTAAATGTCTTAATTGACACGATATTGGCATCGTTTTCTTTTATCGTGGGTCAAGGCGCAATTGCGGCTATATACTATGCCAACCGCCTTATTCAATTCCCCCTGGCTTTATTTGGCATTGCTTTATCCTCGGCAGTCTTGCCTACGCTTTCCACTCAGGTTGCTGCGGAAGATATCGGAAGTTTAAGGTCAACCTTGAGTTTTTCTTTGCGCGCGGTATATTTCTTAATGCTGCCGGCTAGCATCGGGTTGATGGTGTTAACTCAGCCGATAATTAGAATTCTATTTCAGCGCGGCAGCTTTGACTATTATTCCGTTGGAATTTGTTCATCCGCTCTAATCTTTTACGCCATCGGGCTAATATTTTTCGGAGGGATAAAGATACTGACTTCCGGATTTTATTCTTTGCAGGACACTCGCACTCCGGTCCTAATCGCTTCACTGGCTTTACTGCTTAATTTAATTTTAAATATTATTTTAATGTTTCCTCTTAAAGTAGGCGGCCTGGCCCTAGCCAGCTCTCTATCCGCGAGTTTTAATTTCACCTTTCTCTATTTAAGTCTAAAAAAGAGGATAGGTTCGATATTTACAAAACAAATATATATCTATTTTTTAAAGGTAGCCGGAGCGGGAGTAGTAATGGCTGGTTTCATTTTAATCTTTTTTCACAAAATTGCATTTGAATTTAATCCGATTATAAGGCTTACAGCAACTATTGTTCTAGCTGGATTGGTATATTTCGGAGTCTGTTTGTTGTTAAGGGTGCAGAACGCAAATATTATACTTAAATGGATAAAGAGAAGTTAGCTCAATTGCCTGATTCTCCCGGCGTTTATATCTTCAAGGATAAGGAAGGCAACATCCTTTACATAGGCAAAGCCAGGTCACTTAAAAAGAGAGTCAAATATTACTTTACCCAACCCCTGCCGTTAAAGATACAAATAATGGCCTCCAAGATTGCTGACGTAGAGTATATTATTACTAAGTCTGAAGCAGGGGCAAGGATCAAGGAAGCCAGATTGATTAAAGAGAATTTACCTCCTTATAATAGTGTTTGGAGGGATGATAAATCTTTTCCTCTAATATGCATAACCGAGGAAGAATTTCCCATAATTTGGGTGGCAAGGCGGACAAGCAAAAAATTCAGAAATTCATCTTTGCGTTGTTTTGGTCCTTATACCAACGCTGGACTTTTGCGCGAGGCCTTAAAAACTATACGCGGCATCTTTGGCTTTCGCTCCTGCTGGAAAATGCCTAAAAGGGCTTGTTTATACTATCGTTTAGGACTTTGCCCGGCGCCTTGCATTGGTAAGATTGCTAAAGAGGAATACCGGGAGAATATTAAAAACATTATTATGTTTTTAAAAGGTAGGCGCCAGGGGCTGATTAACAAACTTACCGCTCAAATGCGCAGGTTATCTTCTGAGCAGAGATTTGAAGAAGCTGCCCGCTTGCGCAATCAGATACAGGCATTGAGCAGCGTATCCGAAGAGAGCGTATCTTCGCTATCGGATTCTTACCGCGAATCCGAAGATTTAAAAAAGGCCCTGGGGTTAAATATCCGACCAAAGACGATAGAGGCTTTTGACGTTTCGAACATTTTCGGTTGCGAAGCTTGCGCTTCAATGGTTTCTTTTTGTGAAGGAAAGCCGGACAAAAATAATTACCGCCGCTTTCGTATAAAGAGCGTTTCCGGAATAGATGATTTTCGAATGTTAAAGGAGGCGGTGTATCGGCGGTATCGCCGCGTAATTGAGGAGAATCTGCCCCTTCCGGATTTAATTGTTATAGACGGAGGCAAAGGCCAATTAAATATCGCCAAACGCCAGCTTCAGGAATTGGGTCTCGAGGTTCCGGTAATCAGCCTCGCTAAACAGAAAGAGGAAATTTTCGTGCCCGGCCGGGAAGAGTCTATTAGATTAAAGCCTGGCTCTTTAGCCTTATTTCTCATTCAGAGAATCCGCGACGAATCACATCGCTTTGCCTTAGCGTATCATCATATTTTACGCAGAAAGAAAACCTTAGGTAAATAATGAGGTTACATAATGTTCCATAAGGTTTCATAATGTTCCGTGAGGTTACAAGAATTCAATAAAAAGTAACCTTATGTAACCTTAGGAAACTTTAGGCAACCTTACGGAACCTTAAAAACATGACCCCTTTCGCAAAAAAGGTTTACCGGGTTGTATTAAAGATACCGCTAGGCCAGGTGCGCAGTTATAAATGGGTAGCCAAGAAGGCCGGCCGGCCGGAAGCAACTCGCGCAGTAGG
>CAYMKG010000022.1:0-5237 GCA_964391145.1 uncultured Planctomycetales bacterium | reverse complement strand
TATATGAAGTTAATGGTTGAAAAGAATGCTTCGGATATGTTCTACCGCGTCGGAGGCAATGTGCGTATGCGCGTCGGTGGTCAAGTGGTGGGTGCGGGGGACGAAATAATAACTAAAGAAGACGTCAATCAGGTGCTTAAGGATATTCTTACGGAAGAATTAAGAGATTTTTTTAACAAAAACTTAGATGTCGACTTTGCCTTATTTCTCCCTGAACTGGATCGTCGCTTCCGTGTGAGTATATTTCAGCAGCGTAACTGGCCATCAATCGTGGTAAGAAATATCCCCCCGGTTATTTCAACTATGGAAGAGTTGAATTTACCGGCTGAAGTGCTTAAACGGTTAGCTTTGGAGAATCGGGGTTTGGTTTTGCTTACCGGGAGTATGGGCTCGGGTAAATCAACAACCATTGCCAGTATGATTGAACATATTAACCTTAATGCCCGTAAACACATCTTAACTATCGAAGAGCCGATTGAATTCGTTTTTAAAGACAAGAATTCAATTATAAATCAGCGGGAATTACGCAGGGACGTTTCTTCTTATCCGGTAGCCTTAAGGGCATTCACCTTACAAAGCCCGGACGTTATTTATATCGGAAATATCCGCGACAATGAGACAATGTCTGCGGCAATAACCGCCGCTGAGACCGGGGTTCTGGTATTAAGCACGTTACATACTGTTAACGCTCCGCAAAGCGTGGAAAGAATTATTAATTTTTTCCCGCCCTATCAGCATGAACAGGTGCGAATTGAGCTTTCTTCTCTGCTAAAAGGGGTTATTTCCCTAAGGCTTCTTCCTTGCCAAGATATGTCCGCACGCATTCCCGCATACGAAATAATGCTGCTAACCCCCACCATTAGCCGCCTTATTCGAGAAGGAAAAATTCGGGAAATACCCCGTTATATTGAAGAGGGGGAGATTTTCGGTATGTGCACATTTCACCAATCTTTACTAAAATTGGTGAAGGCAGGCAAGATTACTGAAGAGGCGGCAATGAACTTCGCCGATAATAAAGACGAGTTCAAGCTTATGCTAAAAGGTATAAAGAGAGCTTAGAGTTTGGATAAGCCCTGCCCTTTCAACAAAGTAGCATAGGAGTAGGGAAGGTAAGGGCGGGGTAAAAGGGAGGCGAGTATTATGTTGAGCGAAATCAGAGAGCGGTTGAATCAAATAGAAAAAAAGTTTACAGAACTGCGAGGTTATCTTTGACCTGGATAATAAAAAGCGGCTAATCGAAGAGTTGTCCCACCGGATGGCTGAGCCGGGGTTCTGGCAGGATAGCCAGGAATCCGCTCAGGTTGTCAGCCGAGTCAAATCGCTCAAATCATCCGTAGAGCCTTGGCAGGAGCTTTACAATAAGTATAAAGATTTGGTTGAGCTTGTCCATATTCTTGACGAGAAGGATTCGGATTTAATTGCCGATATTAATAAAGACCTGGATACGCTTGTCCAAAGGTTAGCTGATTTAGAATTCAGGACTCTTTTAAGCGAGGAGTTTGACCACAGCAGCGCTATATTAAGTATTAACGCCGGAGCAGGCGGTACGGAAGCCTGCGATTGGGCAGGAATGCTTTTTAGAATGTACAGCCGTTGGGCAGAAAGAAAAGGGTATAGACTTAGAACCACGGATGTGCTTTTTGGCGAAGAAGCCGGCATTAAGAATATTACTTTCTTGATTGAAGGAGAGTGCGCCTACGGCTATCTTAAGTCGGAAAGGGGAGTGCATCGCCTGGTTCGCATTTCTCCTTTTGACGCCAATTCGCGCCGGCATACCTCTTTTGCTTCGGTTGATGTGATTCCGGAAATCGAAGAGGATATTCAGATTAATCTGACGGAAAAAGACCTGCATATTGAGACTTACCGTTCTTCCGGACCGGGCGGACAACATATGCAGAAGTCTGATTCGGCAGTGAGGATTACCCACGTCCCCAGCGGGATTATTGTGCAATGCCAAAATGAGCGTTCGCAGTATCAGAATAAACAGACAGCTTTAAAGATCTTGAAGGCGCGAATTTACCAGCTGGAGAGGCAGAAAAAAGAAGAGGAATTTACTCGTCAATTCGGCGGTAAAAAGCAGAAAATTGAATGGGGAAGCCAGATCCGCTCTTATATACTGCATCCCTATAGTTTGGTCAAGGACCACCGCACGGATTGCGAGAGCGGGAATGTCAACGCCGTTTTGGACGGAGAGATTGACGCATTTATTGAGGCGTATCTTAAAAGCAGTAAAAAAACAGAATAAGCGTAACAAGGTTAAAGGTGAAAGGTAAAAGGTAAAAGGGATAAGAGAGGAAGATGTTAAGTCTTATTAAGAAATCAATCTTAACCCGAAATCAGAATTTAATCAGGCGTAGATATCCCGGGGTCAATATCGCCCTGCATCCTGAGATGCCGTTATCTTCGGCAAATAAGATGGTTAAGCTTGCTGCAATCGTGAATGAGGTAAATAAGCTTGAGCCGGAAATGCAGGGCCTCTCGGATAAAGAGCTGCGCGGGAAAACCAGAGAGTTCAGCGAATATGTTTTTAATAAATCTAGAGAGTTTGGACCAGAGATTAAAGAATTGGAAGAATTGCTTTCTTCGGTAGCAATCCCTGAGGAGAAGGAGAAGGTGAAAGAGAGATTGAAGTTAGCGCGCAACAAAATATTCGCTGATATACTTCCTGAGGCTTTCGCAGTTGTGCGCGAGGCTAGCCGCCGCACCATCGGCATGAGGCATTTTGACGTTCAAATAGCCGGGGGGGTTGTGCTTCACGAAGGCAGAATCGCCGAGATGGCGACGGGAGAAGGAAAGACTCTGGTTGCGACTTTGCCCGCATACCTTAATGCCCTCTTAAAGCAGGGCGTCCATATTGTTACCGTAAACGATTACCTTGCCCGCCGCGACGCTGAATGGATGGGGCCTATATATGAATTTTTAGGCCTAAGCGTAGGAGTCATACAACATGATATGACCGACGAAGAAAGAAAAAAGGCTTATGCATGCGATATTACTTACGGAACCAATAACGAATTTGGCTTTGATTATCTGCGCGACAATATGAAATATTCTTTGAATGATTTGGTGCAGCGGTCGTTTTATTACGCGATTGTCGACGAGGTGGACTCCATACTTATTGATGAAGCCCGCACGCCGCTGATTATTTCCGGACCCGCCGAAGAGTCGACGGATAAATATTATACCGTTAACAAAATTATTCCCCGCTTGAAGGGAAGGATAATTCTGGAACGCGACGAAATCGCGGCAAAATACAAAGGTGAGGATTTGTCCCGCGGCTATGATTATATCATCGATGAAAAAAGTCACACAGCCCATCTTACCGAAGAAGGAGAAAATAAGGTTTGCTCAATGCTGGGTATTGAGAGCCTCCACGACATCGAGACAATGGACTGGCGCCATCATATAATCGCGGCTCTTAAAGCCCACAATCTATTCAAGCGCGATACAGATTATGTTGTTAAAGACGGCCAGGTTATTATCGTCGACGAATTCACCGGAAGGCTTATGCCGGGCAGGCGCTGGTCGGATGGTCTGCACCAGGCAATCGAGGCAAAAGAGGGAATGAAAATCGAGCGCGAAAATCAAACTCTGGCCACCATTACTTTTCAGAACTACTTTCGGATGTACGAGAAGTTAGCCGGCATGACCGGGACTGCTTATTCCGAGGCGCAGGAGTTCAAGGCGATTTACCAGTTAGACGTGGTGGTTGTTCCTACCAACCGCCCTTTGGTTCGGACAAACTACTCCGACTGTGTTTATAAAACCGAAGAGGAAAAATTTAACGCCGTGGTAGAGGAAATCGCAGGTTTATATGAGCAGGGCCGGCCGGTTTTAGTGGGAACCATTTCTATAGAAAAATCCGAGCGCCTGTCCGAGTTGTTGAAACGACGAGGTATTCCCCATCAGGTCCTTAATGCCAAATATCACGAGTTGGAAGCTCAGATAGTAGCTCAGGCAGGAAGATACAAGGCTGTGACAATTGCTACCAATATGGCCGGAAGAGGAACCGATATTCTTTTAGGAGGTAATCCCGAGTACATGGCCAAGAATTTACTTAAACAGCAAAAAGCATCCATGGACGATACCCTTTATCAAGAGGAATACAGGAAGGTATATGAGAGATTTAAAAAGCAGACCGAACAGGAGCACGGAAAGGTGGTAAGTTTAGGGGGGCTTCACGTTTTAGGTACCGAGCGCCACGAGGCACGGCGGATTGATAATCAGCTCCGCGGCAGGGCTGGCCGACAGGGCGACCCCGGCTCATCTCGGTTTTACGTTTCTTTGAATGACGATTTAATGCGGTTATTTGGCTCAGACCGTCTTATCGGTATTATGGATAAGTTAGGGCTCCAGGAAGGTCAGGCTATCGAGCATCCCTGGGTTAGCAAGTCTATCGAGATTGCTCAAAGAAGGGTAGAGGAACACAATTTCGAAATCAGAAAGCATCTCCTGGAATACGACAATGTAATGAGCAAACAGCGGGAGGTTATTTACGGCCAGCGCCGTCAAATCCTCGAGGGAAGTTCTATTAAAGAGCAAATATTAGAAATGATGCAGGCTGTAGCCGAGAATTGCTGTAAGAGTTATTTATCGGCAGCAGATAGGGAGTCTTACGATTTAGCAGCAATAGTGAATGCCGTATATTTAAAGTTCGCAGTTAAAATAAATAAAGAGGAATTGTCCGGTTTATCTTTAGAACAGATTCAAGAAAAAATCTATGATATTTTAATCCGGGCTTACGAAGAGAAAGAAAAAGCCATCGGGGTTGACCAGATGCGCCAGTTTGAGCGCATAGTGCTCCTGCAGATTGTAGATAGTAAATGGAAGGATCATCTCTACGCTATGGACGACTTAAAAGAAGGTATTGGCTTACGCGCATACGGCCAGCGCGACCCCCTAATAGAATATAAACGCGAGGCGTTTATGATGTTTGACCAGATGGTTACATCCATTCAGGAAGAGGCGATTGAGATGCTTTTTAAGATCCAGCCGGCTGTTTCCGAGAGGGTTCAGGGCGTATTTAGATTAGCGGAGGGAGAATTTTTACATCCTGAAGTTTCCAGATTTCAAAGGCCTCAAGAACAGCCGGCAATTGAACAGCCTCATCGGTTCGGTCCGCAGCAGCCGGTTTCTGTGCCGCCTTCAACAAAAACCTATCCCAAGGTTGGGCGAAACGACCCTTGCCCCTGTGGCGCAAAAGACCCCAAAACCGGAAAGCCAATAAAATACAAGAA
>CAYMKG010000021.1:0-12939 GCA_964391145.1 uncultured Planctomycetales bacterium | reverse complement strand
TCCGCCGGCATTTTCTATTCCCCTCTCGATATATCTTTCTAAATCGCGCATACCTATATGGCCAGGGATTAAATCGGTAAACGAAGAGGCAATGCCGATGAACGGCCTGTTCATATGGGAAGTAGATAAACCCGTTCCGTAAAGTAGAGCACGGTTAGGCATTCTCTCTAAACCCTTCTTTGCCTTATCTGAACGCATTTATTTCCTCCTTTTCAATAACTTCTCAAGGTCAATCAAATCTTGGGACCTCTTTGCTTTTTTCTTTGATTTTATCAATTCATTCCAACCAATAAAATAGACCTTTTCTTTACCATAGGTAGCTACTTCTCTATTGTCCCATACATCTTTAAACTTAAAGCCTTCTATTGAAGTTAAAAGGTCAATTTTTACGGGCTCATAACCTAACTGAATTACCTTGCCTTCCTGACTAAAATCCTTTTCGGTTAAATCGGGACTGGTTATACCAAATTCTTCTATCACCTTAATAATCCTCTTAGCATTACCTGGGGTGGGTTCGATAAGAATATCTATGTCATTGGTGAATCTGGGATAACCATAATATCCCACAGCAAAAGCACCGATAATACAATATCTAACTTTGTTCTTGTTTAGAAACCTTAAGAAATCTGCGAAGTCCTTTTCGTATCTCATTTATATTGATATTTTTTAACTTAAAATACATCTCTCGGCAGATTTGAATATCGCTTAATCTTTGCTCGGGTGACCTTAAATGATAATATTCATCATCAAATTCTTCTGCCTGTCTAAAAGAATTAGCCTTCCTTACCCACCACTTCCTTTTCAATCCGCTTACCTCCCTTTTGTAGGGATAGCCACTATTTTCTATTTAGGTGATTTAACAACTCAAAAAAAATGATTCCCACATAGCTTTAACACCGCAAAGAGGCTAAACTACCGCAACGGCGCAAAGAATTTTTGCGGTTTAGCGGTGTTCAAAGAGCAGTTCTTAAATTGGCTATATTTCTATTTTTACAATATAACAATGTACTTAATCCGCTCTCTCAGAATCTGCCTGTATTTCTTCTTTTTTATGCCTGGTTCGCTTAATCACCCTTTTTAAGGCTACATATTTATCAACCAATTCCTTTGTGTGCACCACACTCAACTGCTTAAATAGAAAATCGAACTTCTTCTCAATAGAGGCCACTATCGCATCTCTTATGTCCTGAGGAAGATTGATAATCTCTCTCTTAAACGGCCCGAGTGCCTTTTTTCTTGTTTTATAGATAAATTGCTCCTGTGTCTGGCCCTCTTTTCTCTCGCCGGCGAGATTCTGCTTTATCCAATCATATATCCGGCTCCTTAGCTCCTCGGGAAAATGTGAACTTTCATAGACCATATTCTGAAACTCGGTTGCCAGATGGACTTCAGTAGTCTCTGTCTGGACGAATTTATGAAATGCCTCGGGCGGCAATGTTGAGGCGCCGTGCTGAACGCACCCGCCCAGACCGAATTCCTCTCGGGAAATACGAGATAGATTCTTCAGGGTATCGAAGTCAATCGCAACCTCGGCAATCGAGCCGTCGGGAAGCACCACTCCTCCGTGAGTCGTGCCTGTCTGTACGCTAATCTTGCTGATGCCCTGTTTTCCCTTTCGCAGGCGTTTTTTGAATCCGTACATAAATGCGCGTAGCTCCTCGGGCGTAGAATTCTTGCCGCCGACTTCGCCAATCTCGCCGCCAACGGATATATCTATTCCCCGCGGCTGAATCTTACGGATGAATTGGGTCAACCTTGCGCAAGTATCATAATTAAGATATTGCTGCTTATCTATGGTGCTTTTTGATAGGTCAACCAGGGTTGAAGAATCAATATCAATATTGTAGAACCCTGCCTCTACCGCCTGCTTGATCAATATTTTTAATGCCTCGATTTCCTTTTCAGGGTTTTGCGCGAACTTCTTGGCATTAAGCTGAAAATGGTCTCCCTGTATAAACACCGGCCCCTGATAGCCTTCACAAACAGCAGCAGCTAAAATGCAAGCGCTGTATTCTATTGGCGGCTGGGCGGTATAACCCATTTCTGAACGCGCGATCTCAAATATAAATGCTCCAGCATTATTTTTCTTTGCCACCCTGAATATCGCTCTGGCTAAATCCAGGGTCAAGGTTCTCAGGTTTATCGCCGGAACGGTAAAATTAGGTGGGAATTCTGCCCTGCCGCGGGCAAGGTAAAGCTGGTTTATAGAGGAAGGATAGACCCCCTTTTTATAAGCAATATTGAAGATTTTTTTTGCCAGTCTCTTTTTAATCTCTAAATCGTCGCTTAAAACTAATTCTTTGGCTAAATCTAATATATTAATTGGCCTGCGTCCCATTTATGTCTTACCTCCTATTTTTAAGTTAAAATACGTATCAGCCGGTAAAAATTATCAACAGATAATTCTTTCTTACTGACCGCAAACTCCAAATCCACCACCTCGAGATCATCTGAACTCACACCTACGGCCTTACACCGCTCATTGCGCAGAAGAACGTCCACCGCCGCTGCGCCCAGGCGGGTAGCCAGAATTCTATCCCTTGCAGTAGGAATTCCGCCTCTCTGAATGTGCCCTAAAACTACAACCCGGGTCTCTAGGGAGGTTATTTCGTTAATCTGATGGGCAATGTCTTGGGCCTTAGCCGCTCCCTCGGCGACTATGATTATCCAGCTAATCTTGCCCCGGATGTTCCCCTCGACGATATTATCACACATATCCTGGATATTAAATTTCCTTTCTGGAATTATCGCGTCCTCCGCTCCTCCGCCTAAAGCGACCTGAATAGCTATAAAACCACAATCCCTGCCCATTACCTCAATCACAAATATCCTCTCCATACTGGTTGCAGTATCGCGAATCTTATCAATCGCATCCAGAGCTGTATTTACTGCCGTATCTGCGCCTATAGTCGCATCCGTTCCATTGATATCATTATCAATCGTTGCGGGAATTCCTATGCAGGGAACGTTCCATCTCTGGTTCAAGGCAATTCCACCCCGATAAGTTCCACTCCCGCCAATTAAAATCAGAGCATCAATCTTATTATCTCTAATAACCTGAACTGCTCGACTCTGACCTTCTTCAGTTAAAAATTCCTCGCTGCGAGCAGTTTTCAAAATCGTTCCTCCGCGGTTAACAATATTGGATACCGAGCGATGATTGAGCTGCTTCAGTTCACCGTCGATTAATCCGGCAAAACCCCGAAAAATTCCCACCACCTCTAATTTATTGTAGATAGCGTAGCGGACTACCGAGCGAATAGCAGCATTCATTCCCGGCGCGTCTCCTCCCGAAGTTAAAACCCCTATTCTTCTTATCATCTATTCTTTGGGAACGGTTCTTTCTAAGCCACTATAACGCAAGAAGATAAAAATAAAAATTAATTAATTTTAACTCCTAACTCCTTAAAAATCAAAGCGTTATGAAGAAGCATCCTTTTTTTCGTTTTCATCTCCTTCTTAAGTTCCTAATTCCCAACTTGCCAAATATTTTTTTTGTTGAGGCGTAAGTTGATCAATTTTTATTCCCAAGGACTTTAATTTCAAATTGGCAATATTCTTATCAATTTCTTCAGGCACCTTATAAACCCTATTTTCCAATTTCTTATGATTCTTACAAATATACTCTACGCTCAAAGCCTGGTTGGCAAAGCTCATATCCATAACCTGGGCAGGGTGACCTTCGGCAGCTGCCAGATTAATGAGGCGGCCTTCGCCCAACAGATAAATTCGGCGGCCGTTATGCAGAGAATATTCATCTAAACAATGGCGAATCCTTCTTTTCTGCTTGCTGATTTTAGAAAGAGAAACAATGTCAATCTCCACGTTAAAGTGCCCGGAGTTAGCCAAGATTGCGCCATCCTTCATTAATAAAAAGTGTTTTTTTGCAATAACATCTCTATCCCCGGTCGTGGTAACAAATATATCCCCTGTTCTGGCTGCCGCAGTCAAAGTCATAACTCGGAAACCGTCCATTAAGGCCTCCAGGGCCCGCAAGGGGTCTACCTCTGTAACTATTACGTTTGCGCCCATCCCTCTGGCGCGCATAGCTACGCCGCGGCCACAAAAACCATATCCGCAGACTACAAAATTTGTACCAGATAATAACCTGTTGGTTGCCCGAATTATGCCGTCAATCGTGGACTGGCCGGTGCCGTAGCGATTGTCAAACAGATACTTTGTGTTAGCGTCATTCACGGCGACTATGGGATATTTTAGCCTTCCCTCTTTCTCCAAAGCCCGCAGCCTTATTACGCCGGTGGTGGTCTCTTCCGTTCCGCCTATAACTGGTGACCTGCTGACGTGGTGAGTTGGTGACTCTTTATGAATTGTAGATACCAAGTCTGCACCATCATCCATTGTGATATCTGGCTTGATTGCTAATGCCGATTTTATATGGCGGTAATAGGTCTTATTATCTTCCTCCCTGATTGCAAATACCGCTATCTTTAAGTGCTTCACCAGGCTGGCTGCCACATCATCCTGTGTGGAAAGAGGATTGGATGCGCAAAGCGCTATCTTTGCCCCTCCGCACTTTAATACCTCTACCAGAACCGCAGTCTCTGTAGTCACATGCAGGCAAGCAGCAATGTTTATGCCTGCCAAAGGCTTCTGCTTTTGGAAGCGCTGGCGGATTAGCCCCAAGACCGACATATTGTTGCGCGCCCACTCAATTCTCAATTTACCTTTATTTGCCAGCGAAATATCTCTGATATCATATTTCATCTTCACCTCACAGTAACGCTATAACGCCTTCTGTAAATCCTTTACCCTATCCAATCTCTCCCAGCTAAATTCCGACCGGCCAAAGTGACCATAGCAAGCAGTTCTCTGATAGATGGGCTTCAGTAATTCCAGAGTTTTAATTATCCCCTGAGGAGTAAGGTCAAAGATTTTTCTTACCGCCTCAATTAATTTATCCTCCGGAATTTGAGAAGTGCCGAAGGTATCTACCATAACTGAAACAGGGTCTGGCCTTCCTATAACGTAAGCCAGCTGCAATAAACACTTCTCAGTCAAACCGGCAGCTACGATGTTTTTAGCAATGTATCGAGCCATATATGTCGCAGACCTGTCTACCTTGGTAGGGTCTTTGCCTGAAAAACATCCTCCACCGTGAGGAACGCTGCCGCCGTAAGTATCCACAATTATCTTACGACCTGTCATCCCTGTATCCGACTGTGGCCCGCCAATGAGAAATTTACCGGTTTCGTTAACATAGAACTTTGTATTACTGTTAATCCACTCTTTTAATACGGGCCTGGCGACAGTATCAATTAACTCTTGCCGCGCCTCTTTGGTAATATAATTCCCTGCATTATCAAGAATCTCCTCAGTATGCTGACAGGCTAAAACAACCGTATCCACCCTTTTGGGCTTATTATTTTCATACTCTACCGTAACCTGAGACTTTCCATCTGGGCCTAAGTATCTTAAGATACCCTTTTTTCTTACTTCAGCCATTCGCATTACCAGTTTATGGGCAAGCATAATAGGTAAAGGCATAAATTCCGGTGTTTCAGAACAGGCATAACCTATCATCGAGCCCTGGTCCCCTGCCCCGCCCTTGTCCACTCCCTGAGCGATATCGGGAGACTGATTATGAATTGCGTTGATAATTGCACAGGTCTGATAATCGAAGCCGTATTTAGAATGGGTGTATCCGATATTTTTTATGACATCGCGGGCAATATTATGAATATCCACATAGCCACGGGTGGTTATCTCACCCCCCACAATAACTAAACCCATAGTAACGTAAGTCTCGCAGGCTACGCGACCTCTTGAATCCTGCCTCAGGACGTCATCCAATACTGCGTCAGAAATCTGGTCGCAAAGTTTATCCGGATGGCCCTCCGCTACCGACTCCGATGTAAAAAATATTTTTGACATAAACTTACTCCTTGTTTTTAAAAACTCTTTCTGCCTTTTTGTAAATATCCTTATGCCCGATATCAAGCCAGAAATCGCTAAACACGTATCCATAAACTTTATCTTTACGGCTGAGCCAACCAATGTAACTACCAGCCGCATCCCCTGAATTAAGCGAATTGGCCAGATACTCTTTTATTAAGCGGAGTTTTACTTGAGGGAAATAATATAAACACATTGCCACCAAACTCGACTTCGGTCTCGAGGGTTTCTCGGAGAATTCAACGATTCGATTCCTTTTATTTATCCTTACCACACCGAAATGGCGGGCTTCGCGTTTATCCTTAATATCGAATAACCCCACACTTATTGAGGGATATTTCTTTCTGGCAAAGCAAACAAAATCCAATAGGCCGGCCTTAAAAAAATTATCTCCGCCCAAGACTAAGAAATCACCCCTATAATCTTCCTTGCAAAGAACAAAGTGCATATCTCCGATTGAGCCCAATTTATTCTCCGGGCCTGTGGACATATCGTTAAGCAATCTGACGGAGCGCCTCAGGGAACGAGGCAAACTGTCCCTCCACGCCTGGAACTGCTTAAAAAAGCGGTTATTGGTTACAACAACGATTCGGGATACGCCATTTAATTCTTGCGTTTTTTCTAACAGGTAATTAATAATCGGCTTTCTGCCTATTTTAAGTAATGGCTTGGGGAAATTTCTCGTGTGCGGATATAACCGTGTCCCGTAACCGGCGGCAAGAATGAGAACCTTCATTTCTCCTCTCTGCTCTTATAAACCCCACCAGAAATGTCATCCCTGCTTTCTCGCTGAGTTAAAATTTCTAACGGGGTAAACAAAAATATCATCATACTGGTATTCCAAAGGGCGATTAAGAAAATCCAATTTCTGGGGGTCCTCAATAATAAGGTTGTAAATAGGCTTGTTCTCAAGAAGGCCGAATCTTTTAATCTGCCTAGCCGGCTGAGCGAACTTAACATCGGCTAACTTTGTAAAATGAGAATTTTTAATAATTGTTACGTTAATTCCCAAGTTAGGAGTAACCTTCGGTTCTCCGTTTGAAACCGCCACAAAATAAGCAGCTCCACCTGCTTTCTTGTATAGTTCATAACGGGACTGAAAACGGCTACTTACCCAATTAGAGGTAACTAAATAATCCGGACCCGGATTTATCAAAATATGCCCAAAAGCGGGAGGAATGACAATCTTCTGCCCGGCAACCGCTTCAACAAAAATAACCTCTTCGATATTGCGGTAGTCATCCGGATTGGGCCTCTGCAGCAGGCAGAAACACCTTCCGGAGAGGACTTCGTATAACTCGCCGTAATTCTCAGGATGGTAATGCCCGGCTGTCTTCATAAATTCTTTACTCAAACGAAAAGGCTTAATCACGGTAACGTCGTATCTAAGATTATTTTCTTCTAAAATCGGCTTATCGGAAAAGCGATGCACATCTCTATACATGTAATACAATTCCTCGGGCTTGCGAATGTCCTTATCCAAAAGCACTTCCCGCATTTGTTCAATAGTTCTTATCGCAGGCAGACTAAACTCCAAATCCTTATCAAAAGCCAGTTCAGGCCTATTGATATCCAGCTTCAAACCCAGACCCGATTTTTCTTTTAAGTCAACTATCATTATATTGACCTCACTTTAGCAGCTCTCTTAGTTTATTCTGACTGAATACTTCTACCTCTTTTCCGGTAGATAAAGTTAACACCTCATGAGCAATTCTTCTGGCTTCATCAACAGGTATTGAGCGGATAATATACTTTATTTGAGGAATTGCCAAGGAGGGCATGCTGAATTCATCAAGCCCTAAACCCAGGAGAATTAATGCCATTGTTGCATCTCCCGCCATTTCTCCGCACATCGCTACCTTGATGTTGTTATTATGTCCCGCCTCGATAACATTTTTTATCATCCTCAAAACCGCCGGATGGGTCGGCTCGTAAAGATAAGCGACCTTCTCATTGGCGCGGTCTACTGCTAATGAATATTGGATAAGGTCATTGGTTCCTATACTGAAAAAATCGGCTTTTTTTGCCAAAAGGTCGGCAGTCATCGCTGCAGAAGGCAACTCGATCATCACCCCCACTTCAATATCTTCATCAAAAGGAATACCTTCTTTAGTAAGCTCCTGCTTGCATTGCTCTAGAATCCCGTTTGCCTGCTGAAGCTCCTCGATGCCGGAAATCATCGGATACATCAGTTTCAATTTCCCGTAAACCGAAGCTCTTAATATCGCCCGCAGCTGCGCCTTAAAGACATCCGGACGCGCCAGGCAGAATCTTATAGCCCGCCAGCCTAAAAATGGAGACATCTCATGGGGTATTTCCAGTTGAGAGACAAACTTATCTCCTCCTAAATCCAGGGTGCGTATAGTAACTGAATAAGGATTAACCGCTTCGGCAACGGATTTGTAAGCCTGAAAGTGCTCTTCTTCCGTAGGCAAATCTTCTCTGTTCATGTAAAAATATTCGGTGCGGTAAAGTCCTATTCCCTCGGCGCCGTGCAGTTTTACCGAAGGAATCTCCTCGGGCAACTCAATATTAGCAAGGATACTTACCTTATAATTATCAGGCGTTACAGCAGGCAGGTCTTTAACCTGCAAAAATTTCTGCGTAACATCCTTCAGCTTATCCTCTTCGCGATAATAGGAATTCAGAGTTGCCTCATCCGGGTTTATAATCACTGTTCCAAGCGACCCGTCAACAATCAGCAGAGTATCGTTATTAATCTTTTCGGTCGCATGGCGAAGGCCTACTACTGCGGGTATCTCCAGAGACTTAGCCATAATTGCAGTGTGCGAGGTTTTACCTCCCACCTCTGTAACGAATCCGCTAATATTCTCTTTATGCATCACCGCGGTCTCGGATGGGGATAAATCGTGAGCTACCACTATCACCTTCTTATCTATATTAGCCAGCAGCTTCCCTACCCTGCCTTCTTTTCCCAAGAGGTGACGTAGAATACGTTTGCCCACATCGGTGATATCGATAATGCGCTCCTTAATATAATTATCCTCTATTTTAGAGAAGACTTCGATATACTTCTTTAAGACTTCTGAAAATATGTAGGCGACGTTCAAATGTTCTTTTTTAAGCCGGGAAATAACCTCTTCAATCACCATGCGGTCTTCCAAGACTAAAAGATGGGCTTCGAAGATTCGGGCTGAGTCCTTGCCCATCTCTTCCGAAATCCTCTTCTGCAAATCAAGTATTTCGTGGCGAGTCTGGATAAGGGCCTCTTCAAATAGCTGTATCTGTGCAGGCACGTCTACCTCGGAAATCTCCTGCCTGGGAATTTTCCATTCCTCGCGTCCTAACTTATAGGCCGGACCAATTACTATTCCTGGTGAAGCAGCAATACCTTCAAGTTTTAACATCTGACTCATTTTCGGTTATTAGCCTTTCCAATTCTGACATCGCCTTTTCCGCGTCTCTGCCTTCAATCTCAATAATTACCGCACTGCCGCACTCAACTCCCAACATCAGAATGCCCATGATGGATTTGCCGTTGACCTTCTCGCTGTCCTTTTCCACACTAATACGGGAATCGAATTTATTTGCCGTCTGAACAAATAAAGCCGCAGGCCGAGCGTGAAGCCCGAGTTTATTTTTGACCACGATTGTTTTTCTTAACTTTTTCACCCCGCACCTTTTCCTTTATTCAAGAAAATTCGCTTCGCTCATAGCACAGATGAGCACAGATTACAAGTTAACTTAGATGTTATTTCACAAGATGATCACAGATATCTGCGATCATCTGTATCTTTTCATCTGTGATTATCTGTGATTTATACTTTCCTACACTCCAAGAAAACTCCTTTGTTAAATTTATTCCTATTGTTTTCTCTGTATATCTTAAAAGATGAATATAAAGAAGGTGCGGGGTTCATTAAATCTCCTCAATCAATCCAAGAATAATACGGGATAACTTAATCGGATCGTGCCTGATATAGTTATTATAGACCGTAATAATGTTATCTTCTATTGTCCGATAGCCCATGCTACGAATCTTTCGGGTATCGGCAACTATAGGATAAGAACCTTCCTGCTCGTAACGCTTTCGCAGCTCCTCCGAAATACCGCCGGTGTTTACTAAACAATAATCGATGAGCTTAGGATGGGTATGCTGAATAAGAACATTTAAATGGTCGGAGGCGGTAAATCCATCTGTTTCTCCCGGCTGGGTCATTATATTGCAAACATAGACTTTAATCGCATCCGAGGTTACCACAGCCTCGCATATCTCTTTAACTAATAAGTTGGGGATAATGCTGGTATAGAGACTGCCGGGACCCAAAACGACAACCTGAGCCTGCCGTATTGCCATAAGAGCCTCTTCAGTGGCCTGTGAACCTTCGGGCTTTAACCATACCCGTTTAATTGGACGCTTAACCTCGGGAATATGTGCTTCACCTTCGGTGATACTGCCGTCTTTATGCTCCGCTACCAGGGCAACTCTGTTTAAAGTAGAAGGTATGACCTGCCCTCTTATAGCAAGGACCTTGCTTGATTCTTTGATTGCTTTATCGAAATCGCCGGTGACCTGAGTCATCACCGTAATGAAGAGATTTCCGAAATTGTGACCGGCGAATTCCGAGGAAGAGTCGAAGCGAAACTGAAATAGCTGACGCATCAGCGCGGGGGCATCGGCAAGCGCAACCAGGCAGTTACGGATATCACCAGGAGGCAATATCCCAAATTGCTGCCGCAGCCTCCCCGAAGAACCACCGTCATCTGCCACCGTAACGACTGCGCTAATATTAGATGTATATTCGCGCAGACCCTCCAGTAATACAGACAATCCCGTCCCGCCGCCGATGGTTACTATATTTGAACCCCTTTCTAACTGCCGGCGTCGGTAAATTATATCGGCAAACTCCCTCCTTTTTCCTAATTCCGGAAAAAAGAAAAGAACAAATGAGCGCAGCGTGCGGATTATGCCCGAAATTAAAAGAAATAAGCCTAAGAAAATCAGTATTATGTTAAGGAGCTTTAGTAAAAATATGGATTCTTTATCAAAGGTAAAAGCGCCGACGATAAGCAAGACTATACCGAACGCGGAGACGGCAATCCAGCGCTTTATGCCTATGCCAGGATAAAGCCACTTTAGTATTCCCGTAATTCTTTCTAACTTAGACTTTTCTTTCATCTTCCTGGGTAATTATTTTAATAACAGATTTGTCGTCTTGACACTGACGTAGATTGTCGCGAAAATACTTATCCTTTAAAAGGCGGGAAACCCTTGCCAGCGCTTTAAGGTGCGGTCCGGCGGAATCAGCCGGGGCAAGCAGTAAAAAGAAGATATAAACCGGTTCTCCATCCAGTGAATCGAAATTAACTCCCTTGCGAGATAGACCAAAGGCAGCTATAAGCTTATCCACGCAATCGCTTTTAGCGTGGGGTATTCCCACTCCCTGGCCTATTGCCGTAGAACCCAAAGCCTCTCGAGCCATCAATGCCTCGAAGAGTTTACTGCGGTGGCGTTTCTCAATCTCTCCCCCATTAATCAAAGCCTCGAGGAGTTCGCGCAAGATATCTTCTTTCTTAGTCGATTTCAAATCCGTTACAATCGCTTTTTTGCTCAAGAAATCCATTATCTTCATCCCGTTAGACCTCCTTACAGTCTTTATTTGAACTCTAAAATTTATGCCTGTGTTTTACTTTCTCTTCAAACCCCGCCAGACTAGAGTCTTGCGGGATTCATATATACTCCTTTCAGAGCTAAGCTTTTTAAAGCGGGAGACGGGTCTCGAACCCGCGACAACTACCTTGGCAAGGTAGCGCTCTACCAACTGAGCTACTCCCGCATTTTTTTATTGCTATATTGCCAAATTGTCAAATTGCTAAATTGTATAACAGTTTAGCAGTTTAACAATATAACAATTTACTTCTGCGGACGGAGGGATTTGAACCCCCATGTCCTTATCGGACACAAGGTCCTAAGCCTTGCGTGTCTTCCTGTTCCACCACGTCCGCCAGTTCTATGGGCCACCCGCGACTCGAACGCGGCACACCCGCCTTAAAAGGGCGGTGCTCTGCCAGATGAGCTAGTGGCCCAAATTTTTCAAAGAACATTTTTAAAAGGTTACATAAGGTTATATAAGGTTCCGTAAAGTTCCATAAGGTTACGGTTTCGAGAAGAGAGATTTTTTAGAGTGTAGCAAAGTATAAATCGCAGATAATCACAGATGAAAAGATACAGATGATCGCAGATATCTGTGATCATCTTGTGAAATAACATCTAAGTTAACTTGTAATCTGTGCTCATCTGTGCTATGAGCGAAGCGAATTTTCTTGAAAGTAACCTTACGTAACTTTATGTAACATTATGAAACCTTATGGAACCTAAAACTCCAGTATCTCCTTCTCTTTATCTTTAAGTATTTCTTCTAACCTGGCTATATATTTGTCAACGAGCTTCTGCAAGTCCTGAAAACCTCTAAACTTATCGTCTTCGGATATAACCTTGTCTTTTTCCAGCTTCTCAATTGCTTCCTTGGCATGGTGTCTTATTGTGCGCAGTGAAATCCTGCCCTCTTCGGTCATCTTTTTTACTAATTTCACCAATTCTTGTCTTCTTTCTTTTGATAAAGGAGGTATGGGCAGGCGAATTAATTTACCGTCGTTGGAAGGATTGATTCCCAGATTGGATTTTAAAATTGCTTTTTCAATCTCCGGCATAACCGAGGGATCCCAGGGCTGAATCACCAAAAGATGCGCGTCAGGAACGGATATACTGGCTAATTGCTTTAATACAGTAGGAGTCCCGTAATAATCGATATGCAAGCCTTCAACCAAAGAAGGCGTAGCGCGGCCGGTGCGAACGCTGGCAAATTCCCTTAAGCAAGAGTCAATTGCCTTTTTCATATTCTCTTCGCTATCATAGAGAATCTGTTTAACAGTCATAGCTCTCACCTCATTAAAACTATTCTATTAAATCAAGGTTATTCAGATAATTGGGGATTTGATTTACCTATCTGATTTTACAACCGTCCCAATATTCTGTCCTAAAACCGCTCGTTTGATATTACCCTT
>CAYMKG010000020.1:0-12946 GCA_964391145.1 uncultured Planctomycetales bacterium | reverse complement strand
CCTCCATGAAGGCACAGGGCCATATATATACCTATAATTCCTTGCGCTCATTTAAACCCTTCATCAATTATACCCTCAGGCATCATATGAATTCATTCTCTATAGCGGTCAAATATATCCATTACAAATCCAAATCATCCCACCAGCCGTCATAGAATTGCTTCAGGTGCTGATAGGTTTCCTTATCAAGGGCGCTTCTTCTTACATCTTTTTCTTTAAAGGAAAAACGATAATTAGCGCAATAAGCCAAAAGTATATCCCTGGCGTGATTGATTTTTTTCATCATCTCCTCCGCATGCTTCTTTTCTTTTCCCTGTAAACGGTCAGGATGATATTCTAAACTTAACTGCCGATAGGCCTGCTTTATCTCCTCTAAGGTAGCAGTCTCATCCAGACCCAGTAATCTTCTTGCTTCATCCACTTGTTTAAAATCAGCCATTTTAAACCCTCATTTTTATTTCTGGCGTAACCTTAACCTTAGATTTAATGGAATTAGAAATAAGGCAGCTTCTCTCACAAAGCTCTATTAATTTTTCAACCTTTTGAATATCAGCATCTTGTTTAACCAAAATTTTTGGTTTGATTTTAATAGTAGAAATCATAAATTTATTCTCGACTTTTTCTAAAATTCCTTCAGCATCACTCTCGTAACTTAAAAACTCAAGCTCCTCTTTATCAATATAATACAAGAATGTGGTCATAATGCAAGTATTAACCGAGGCAACAAATAGCTCCTCCGGCGTCCAGATACCCTGATGGCCCTTAAATTCAGGGGGTGTGGCTACTTCGATATCCGGCTTAGCAAAAGAAGAAAGTAAACCTCGCCTTTCGCCCTGCCATTTTAAAGAATTTCTGTAAATGAATTGTTTAATTCTTATTTTAGGCTCAGGCATTGGGGATTTTAGTAACAGGTAGGACAGGTTCCTGTAGAGCAACTTGGACCAGATGAACTTAAATCGCTCTTGCCAGAAGAAACATTAACCCCAAAGCAGGTCAATAACTTCTTTATATTTTTACTGCCACACTTTTTACAAATTTCCTCTTCGTCTTTGCTTACCACACCGACTAACAGGTCAAATTTATTGCCGCAGTCTTTACAAATATAACTATAAACAGGCATATATTACCTCCATAATTATGATTTGAAACATTTGGCCTTTCTATAATTCCAAGGTCTGACCTACATTTATAGAAATAAAATCATCCTTATATTTATCTTTAAATATCTCTTCGGCCTCACGGCCGGTACAATGAGTTGGGCCTACTTTACTAACCCCCATTTTTTTGAATTCCTCAGCTATGAGTCTAATTAACCTCTCATCCTGCTCGATTAGATGGAATCCTCCGGCAACCAGATAGAATTTCTCTTCAGGAAATTCATTTTTTATTACCTTTAAGATTTTAACAATTCCGGGATGTGAACATCCCGTTAATACAGAAATTCCCCTGGGAGTTTTTATTATAACTGCCTGCTCAGCGATGCTCGTTCCTGCATAAAATCCAGAAATTTCCCCAGTAAGATATAAATCATCGGAAATCTTAGTGAGTTTATCTACACTAATAAAATCTGAACCCGAATCCTCAACCCTTTTTTTAAAATCCCGGCTAAAATTTGGACAACCAAAAACCTTTAATTTCTTTCCTTTTAATATTTCTTGCAACCCTCCGGTATGGTCCCAGTGGTCGTGTGAGATAACTACTCCTTCAAGTTCATCAATTCCTATGCCTAAGTGTTGCATATTATTGATTAGCCAACTGCCTCTTTCTCCAGTATCAAAAAGAATCCTGTTGTCAATTAGAAATGAAACGCCCCAGCCGGTGTGGAGATTTTTACTTAAAGCTGCTTTGTCAAACAGAATCTTAACCTGCATAATTAGTTCCGCAGATATAAAAACCTGAATTTACCTTTTACATACGCCATCATCTGAACAGGGTGGAATCTCGCAGCGCTCGGTTCTACCACAACAGGTTACACCTCCCTGAGAGCCAATTAGATGCCCGCTGGTAGAGACAAAGCTTTTAGAGAAAATCTTGTTTAACTTTTTACTGCCGCAATGCTTACAGATTTTCTCTATCTTTTCTTGCCCCACGCCTTCGAGAAACTCGCTAACCCCGCCACAATTATTGCACCTGTACTCATATATGGGCATGCCTACCACCTCTCTTTAGTATAACATCCCCAACTTCGCATCCGATATCCCTGGCAACTACGGGACATTTCACTCTGAATAGAAAGTATATCGGCTTATCTTCCCTGGATAGAGCCTCAAAATTGCCCTGGCCTTTGCTAATAACCAAATCCGATTTTTTATAAATTTCTATAAACTCAGGGGAACAAAAATCTAAGATTATACCCGGGGCATCACAGCCGCTGGATACAATCCGGGCAAATCTATCTATGCCACAAGCAAGCGCGTCTTCTTCTTGAGCATCGTTAATTATTGGCTTATCTTTAACTGCATAAAAAATCTCTTCTATTTTAGGAAACCCTTTTATCTGCTCAATTAAGATACTATCAAAGACCGTCTCCCCGGCATTATCGGCTAAATAAAGGACGATACCTGCTTCATCCAGGGCATGCTTGAATTCCTGATAAGCGAAAACAGGCTTATTGTATTCATTATGAATATCGAAGTCGCCGTTAAGAAATTTTTTTAACTCCTGTTCAATCACCAGGGAATTCTTTACTCCGTAATCGATAACATTGCCGGCTATGGCTAATTCTACCGCTGCAAGAAATTTATCGCTCGATGATTCTAATTTTTGTCTTAACTTAGGCAAGAGCTTGAGGGCTAATTGGTTACTCATCTGTTTAATCTCTTTGAATGGATCCTCATGGCCAGTTTCCTTCTTAACAATTTGATAAAGAAATCTGCCTATCTCTGGAGGAGAAGATTTTAAGTCAAATATTGGAATCTGTCTTGAAACTTCATCCAGAATTCTTTTTTGAGTTATTTCGTCTGTTCCAGTAAGCCGAGCTGCATCAAGTACCTGTTTAAAAAAGCAGGGAATACAATCCAAGTATGTTTTCATCTCAATCCCCTATCAATTGTTCCATCGGGAAGCATATTATCAGGATGATACCTACCTTCCTCCTCCATTCTTTTCCTTACGCATTTTGAATTATCGCCCCGGCAGTAATCCTCAATCCATTTCTTTGGGAGTTTTCCCTGTTCGTAAAATCTCTTTAAGGGACAAACATTATACCAAATACATACATCCTGTTTTTCTCTCAATCTCAACAGATTCAATAAAGAATTCCTGCTCTTCTCCAATATCAAAATTCCTATTGTAAGAAATTCAATATCTTTTGTATAATCTCTCCGAATATTCGAGCAGCTTCGCTTTCCTTTCGAAAATAAACATAAGGCTTACCCGAATCCCCTGACTCTACCATCTCGGGTTCTACGGGAATACTACCTAAAAATGGCACCTCCAAATCAACAGCAGCCTTCAGGCCTCCCCCGACCTTAAATAAATCTATCCTGTTTTTACAATAAGGACAGACAAAACCACTCATATTTTCTATTATTCCCACAACCGGCACGTTTAACTCCCTGGCAAATAATGCGCTCTTGCGGGAATCCAGAATTGCTACATCCTGCGGCGTAGTAATTACTATTGCTCCATTTATATCCGGAATAAGTTGACAAACACTCAAAGGCTCATCTCCGGTACCCGGGGGAGAATCAATAATTAAAAAGTCAAGTTCTCCCCAATTAACATCCGAAAGGAACTGTCTTATCGTCATCATCTTAAGCGGTCCGCGCCAGATAATAGGCTTATCCTGGCCGCCTCCTATTAAAGCCAGGCTCACTACTTTTAAGTTTGGTAAAACCTCTGCAGGCTCTATCCCCAAATCTGTTGCCACAAGTTTTTCCTGTTCAATACCCAACATCTTCGGCACATTTGGTCCATGAATATCAACATCTAATATACCCACCTTATTTGCCTTAATAGCCAAACCATAGGCTAAATTAACTGCTACGGTAGTCTTGCCAACCCCACCCTTGCCACTGATAATAAGTAGTTTATTCTTTATTTTAGACAGATTATCTTTTAATCTTACTTCCTGCTCTAAATTTGATTCTTTTTTCTGTTCCATATTTAATCCACGAATAGCTTGAATAATTTATTTGGTATGCCTACTGCTAGATTTTCCCTCCTCATATCGGCGTATTTTCTTGAATCATCACAACCAAAGGAAAAACTGATTTTTCCTTCTAAATAGGTTCTCACAGCAATACCGCCACAGATCGGCATCATATTACAAAGAGAAACATCTAGATTTTTACCTTTATGGCTGTGATATATTTTTATTATGCGCATTACCTCCTCAGGGGGCATATATGAAATAAGCAAATCTGGTTTGTCATCTGTATTCAGGCCTATATATTCAAAGGGTTCCTTTAAACAAGGCACCCTTGAAAACATTGACTTAATAATATCGCTTTGGGCCTGGCGTTTCGCCTGACAACCGTCGAGAAGCGCCTTTATTTGATTTGTATCCCACCCAAAGCAGTAGCGTGCTCCCGGACAGGATATGCTTTCTCTGTCCAAAACAACCGGCCTGATTATAGCCTCTTTCGTTGCTTCGCAGAATCTAACATTGGCGAGTCGCTCAATTTTTCTTTTTGCCAGAGGCGAATCGCTATCCTGCAAAAAATCCGGCCTTTCCTTGTAGAACTTTACCTTTATCCAGTGACTGCCGTATTTCTCTGAAAACTTCCAGTTCATTACTATTCTCCTTTTTCAAGATTATTTTTTATCTTAACTCTTCCTCTAATTTTTTCCAAATTTTAATTAAATCCTGCTTTGCCCTGCTGTCGGTAAATTCAATAATAGTCATACCTTCCACCATTGCTTTAACTACAGACTCATCAAAAGATATCCTGCCTAAGACCGCAATTCTGTCTGATTCGGCGTATTTCTCTATTTCCTCAGTCATATCAGGATTCAAGTCAAATTTATTTATTATTAATTTAACCGGAATACGAAAATGTCTGGCTACGCCGACGACTCTGCGGGCATCGTGCAAACCAGATAAGGTCGGTTCGGTTACCACCAAAGCAAAATCTACACCAGATAAAGAAGCAATTATCGGACATCCTATTCCCGGGGCTCCATCTACAATAATCCAATCAGAATTTTCTTTTTCAGCTAATTCTTTTGCCTTCTGCTTTACCAGGGTGACGAGTTTTCCTGAGTTTTCGGAAGCTACGTTTAACTTTGCATGAACCATAGAGCCGAATCTCGTATCAGAAATAAACCATTCACCCGATGTATTCTCCTCCATTTTTATCGCTTCTGCCGGACAGATATAACTGCAGAATGCGCAGCCCTCACAAGAAATCGGGTCAATTTTTAGTTCATCGTCCATCGTCGACAATCCACGGTTTTCTTTCTGTGGACTATAAATAGCATCAAATCGACAAACCTCTATACACTTTTTACAACTGATACATTTTTCTTTATCTATAACAGCGGTTCTGCCGCTTCTAAACTCATGCCTTTCTAAAATCTTTGGACTTAATAATAGATGCAAGTCCGCGGCATCCACATCACAGTCAGCCATTACTTTATTTTTCGCTAAAGCAGCAAATGCCGCAGTAATAACAGTCTTTCCTGTGCCACCCTTACCGCTGATAATGATAATCTGCTTCATTCTTTCCTTTAAAGATTATTCCCAGCCGAACGAGGAATTTTCTTTAATTACTTTATATAAAGTAACAAACTTTTCTCTATATTCCGGCAAGGCATCAACAATTGTTATACCCTTTGAATAAGCCACAGCAATCTCCTTCTTAAAGGGAATCCTCATCAGTATGGGTATCTTTTCTTTTTTGCAATAATCATCTATTCCCTGGTTTCCTAAATCTGAACGATTAATAATTACAGCGAAGGGAATCTTTAATTCCTTAAGAGTCTGGACAGCCAAAATTAAGTCATTCAATCCAAACGGCGTTGGTTCGGTAACCAGAAGACAAAAATCACTACTTTTAATTGATTCAATAACTGGACAGGATGTGCCTGGGGGGGCGTCAATAATTACGGTTTTGGAAAAATTGATGCATTCCTTTACCGCCCTGATTAAAGGAGGAGACATTGCCTGGCCGATATTAAGCCGGCCGTGAATGAATTCAAGACCATCTCTATATCCAATTTCTAATACCCCTATCTCTTTGCCTGCCTCTTTTATTGCACCCTGAGGACAAAGATAAGAGCAGGCGCCGCAGCCGTGGCATAACTCTGGAAAGACCAATACCTTATCCTTGATAACCGCGATAGCATTAAAGGCACATACCTGTGCACATTTACCACAGAAGTTACAATCAGATAAATTGACTTCAGGCACAGGAATGGTTACGGGATAACCCTCCCGGATATCTGGCTTTAAAAAGATGTGGGCATTTGGTTCCTCAACATCGCAATCGAGGAACTGGACGCCTTTATTTAAAGAAAGTGCCAGATTTGTGGCAACTGTAGTTTTACCTGTGCCACCCTTTCCACTGGCAACAGAAATTATCATTTAGGTAATTGGTGAGTGGTTAATTAGATAATTTAACCAATTTAAGAACTGCTCTCTAAATACCGCTAAACCGCAAAAATTCCACTAAACCACAAAAATTCTTTGCGCTTTTGCGGCAGTTTAGCGTCTTTGCGGTGTCAAGAATGGGTCGAAATTAATGTTTTTCCTGGTTGTTAAATTAGCTAACCTAAGATAATTAGAAAATCTAAATTCAGGCGCGGACCATCCGCGAGCCACATTTTGGGCAATTCACTGAATAACAGGGAACACCTGCTTGATGGGGAATTCTTGCATTGCAGTTAGGACACACGCATTCACCAGCAGGTCCTGCACCAGGTCGATTTCCACCCATCCTGCCTCTGCCGCCTCCGCGGCCCATTCCCCTACCTCTACCTGTTCCTGGACCCTGGCCAAATGGTCCGGTTCCATCTCCGAATGGCATAATTTACCTCCTTTACCCCGTTTGAAACAAAGCGTTAAACGACAAGCAAATACAACTTTCTAACGGGGTTTATCTATTTGGAAGTGAAATTGCTTCGCTTGGGCACTCGTTTACACAAGCACCACATTCTACACATTCATCACTTATAACTGCTTTATCGTCTTGTATCTTTATTGCATTAACAGGACAAATCTCTACACAACTTTTGCATCCAGTACATTTCTCTTTATCTACAATAGCCGCCATACCTCACTCCTCCACTTTCTTATCTTTATCCAATTCTTCAATTCTTTGAGTAATTTTCTTTATCTCTTCCTGCATTGCCTTAGCCTGTTCCTTTAACATCTTCAGTTCTTCGTTTTTACTCACAGGTGGGGTCTGAGGCTGAGATATTGTTCCTCTACCTCTACCCATGCCTCGACCGCCCCCCATTCCCATACCAAAGTGAGCAGCTACATTAGGTCCACTAACTGCAGATGAAAGTTCTCCTTTTTTATATTTTTCAATTGCTTCGGAAACCTTGCCACTAACTTGGGTAATTATCTCTATCCCTGCTGCTTGTAGGGTAGCATAGGCATTAGGGCCAACATTACCTGTTAAAACTACCTCAACGCCCTTATTAACCATAAATTGACCGGATTGAATACCTGCTCCTCCGCCTACACTAATACTGGGATTTTGCACTGCCTCAAATTCTAAGGTATCCGGGTCAACGATAATAAAATATTGACAGCGGCCAAATCTGGGGTCAACCAGAGATTCTAAATTATTGCTTTGTGCGGTTATGCAGATTCTCATTAGTCTTCCTCCTCAGGGTGCTCACATTCAGTCTTTTCTATACCATACCCTCTACCTGAACCAGGTTGACACAAACTCTCGCCACCCTCAAGCGTTCCCTTAATTATCTTATCAATTACCTCATCTATACTGCCACTTACCCCCACTATAATCTGTATCCCTGTCTGTTCAAATAAACCTTCTGCCCTACGCCCCATACCGCCGGCAATGATGTAATCTACTCCTCTTTGATGAAGGAATTGAGGTAAAAAACCCGGATGGTGGCCGGGATTAACAATGGTTTGTCTATTAATCAATTTACTATTATCAATCTCAACGATGGTAAAGGAAGGACAACGGCCAAAGTGAGCAGATACAAAATCCCCGTCTGTAGAGATAGCTATTTTCATTCTGTTTAGCCTCCCTTTTTAGTACGCCGACACACCGCCACCAGTGCATAAGTATACCCCAACTATACTCTCTGTTCCTGACACCTGTGCACTGGCGCTGTCATGTTCTTTATTTTTGCTCAGCCTTAGCTGCGGACTCTAATTCAGTTATGCGCTGGTTTATGGAGTTAATCTCCTCCTGCATAGCCCTGGCCTGATCCTTCAATATATCTGCTTCTTGCTGAGGAGTAATCTCAGCACCCGCAGGATTATAAGGATTATAGGGATATGCATAAGGCGCTGCTGCATAAGGCGCTCCATAATAAGGGGAAACTCCATAATAAGGATATGGCCTCCAGCCTCCCCAGGCAGGAAGACCCTGTGCTGCTCTTACCCAACCGGGAAGCCCGGTGGCATAATACCAATTTCTTCGACCTCGTGCACCACCACGGCCATAAAATCCCCTCCCCCAGCCGAAATAGCCTCGACCAAAATAACCTCTGCCGGGGATAGGATTCATGTAGCCGGGTACAGAATAACCTGCGCAGTAACCTGCTGCTCTTCCAGTCATTGGCCCTAATCCTGCAGGACCGGTTCCGTCTCCACCTGGCATCTCATTCACCTCCTTTGTTGCTGGCTTCCTTTTTAATAATTCATTTTACACTTCTCACATAAACCAAGAAACTGAATCTGATGATTATTAATCTTAAAATTATACTTTCGCGAAAGCTCCTTTTCCGTCTGGCTAATCAACTCCTTTTCCTGTTCAATAAGCTCCGTATAATCAATAACCCTGCCACAATTTGTGCAGACCAAATGGTGGTGATGTCTTCTTACTCCTGGGCCCTGACATAATTCATACCTTGCTCGACCATCACCAAAGTCAAATCTAAAAACCCAACCCATATTCACTAAAAGCTCCAGGGTTCTATATACCGTAGTAAGACCAATAGCGGGATACCTCTTATGTACCTCAAGGTATATATCCTCAGCGCTTAGATGCTTATCTGTTTTACTCAAGAGGTCTAAGATTACCTGACGGGGAACAGTTATCCGAAAACCAGCATCTTGAAACTGATTATACCACCAATATGGCCCTCTACCAAAACCACGGCGCATTTATCTCCACTCCTTATTGAAAACGATTTCCATTATCAGTATAACACCAAAAAATAATTTGTCAAGCCTTTCTTTTGCCAAAAATGGCGGTTCCGATTCTTACTAAATTTGCTCCCTCCTGAATAGCAACCTGATAAGAGTCTGACATGCCCATCGACAAATACCTCATCTCTACATTAGCCAGGTTTAATGATTTTATCCGCTCAAAAAGCCGGCGGGTCTGCTTAAAGTATGGACGCAATTCCTCTGGTTTCTCTAAGAAAGGTCCCATTGTCATCAAGCCGAGTATTTTTATATATTTAAATTGTCGGATTCGCTCAATAAACGATTCTACTTCCTCGGGTAAAAGTCCGAACTTCTGTTTTTCCCCGGCGCAATTTACCTCGATTAATACCGGCATTACCTTATCTTTCGATTTGCAAACCTTATCAATCTGGCCAGCAATTTCAAAAGAGTCGAGAGTCTCAATCATATCAAAAATCTCAACCGCTCTGTTTACCTTATTCCTCTGTAGATGTCCGATGAAATGCCACTGGACTTTTCTTCCGATAACCTTAAATTTTTTCTCTGCCTCCTGGACATAATTTTCTCCGACGATCCTAATCCCTGCCTCAACTGCCTCCAGAATCTCAGCAGCGCTCCTTGATTTGGTTGCTGCAATCAACTGGACGCCCGAGGGTAACTGCTCAAATAATTTTCTGACGTTATCCTTAATCATCTTGCTCCTTCTCCTTGTTACCTGCCCCGCCTCTTTCTTGCCCTAATCCTACGCTACTATGTAGAAGGGGGATTCGGCATAAAGAGTGTCCCCCGATTGGATTAAAGGGTGAGCCTATTTTACCGCAGATAAAAATTCTCTGCAAGTTATCTATTTTGGAAAAATACCAATTTTACTTGACAAAGACTTAGGTTTAGGATATCTTAATAAAGAATGGAGGGGATTATGAAAGACGAAATGGATATTCTAAGAGAGGTGGGGAGTATTTCCGCAGGTCATGGAAGCATTGCGCTTTCTGAAATACTGGGCAGAAAGATAAACCTACGCCTGCCGGCTCTGGATATACTACCAACAGAAGAGATTTTGAACAAATTGAACTTAGGCCAGTTAGCAATCAGCGTGTCCAGCCATATCTTATCAGAACTAAAAGGAAACATCCTCTTTGTTCTCGACGAAAAGAGCGCCTTTAAATTAATCGATATGTGCTATAAAATCAACGATGAAGAGAAAAAAAAGGGTGCATTCACCGAAATGGGAATGTCTATAATAAAAGAGGTGGGCAGCGTTGTCATTTCTTCGTACATCGGTGCATTAAGCATTATGTTAAAAAAACTGATCATTCCTTCTATTCCTACCTTGGTTAGCGGCCCTATACAGGAAATCATCAACATTGCGGTCGGCTCTTACAGCGATGAGGAATATATACTGCTGGTGGAAGCAGTTTTTGAAGAGCCTCGACAGAGAATAAACGGAAGTTTCTATCTCGTTTTAAATCCCGAGGCAATGAAATATATTCAGGAATCCTGCAAAAAAATACTCAAATGTCTGGAGTAAGATTAAACCAACCATGTATTCCGATTCCGAAGGAAATATTCTGATTATTGTTAATGATAAAGAAACCCAAGATTTTTTAGCTGCACTTCTTATGGGAGAGGGCTATAAGACAAAAGTGTGCTCAAATCAAGCAGACGGATTAGAGACATTAACCAAAGAAACGTTCAATTTAGTAATTGCTGATTTCCAGGCAACCTACATCAACGGAATCGAAATCTGCAAAGCCATCCGGGACAATTTTATCCTGCGTAATATACCAATAATTATATTAATGGACAAAAAAGACCCAATGGACAAAATAAAGGTTGTATATGCGGGGGCGGATGATTATATTGACAAGCCTTTTGACCCCGGGGAGTTTTTAGCCAGAGTAAAGGCCTCGCTGGTGCGTATGACCCGGGATCTCGACGCCAATCCTTTAACAAAATTACCCGGCAACGTCTCGATATTAAAGGAGCTGGATGCGCGAATAAAATCTCATTCCCGCTTCGCCGTTGGTTACTTAGACCTAAACAAATTCAAGGAGTTCAATGACCGCTACGGATTTGAAATGGGAGACCGAGTCATACGCCATGTAGCCTTGATTATCATCAAAGCTTTAGAGACTTACGGCAGCTCTTCGGATTTCCTCGGCCATATCGGAGGAGATGATTTTATTTTTATTACGACCCCGGATTGCGTCGAGCAGGTATGCAACAGAATTATAAGTGATTTTGACAAAACTATTGTGGATTTTTATAATGAAGATGATAGAAAAAGAGGCTACGTAATTATGAAGAACAGACTAGGTCAACTCTGCAAGATTCCCCTTTTAAGCCTCTCCATCGGAATAGTGACAAACGAACATCGCCCGCTTAACCATGTCGGCCACATAATCCAAATTGGAAACGAGGTAAAAAATTACGCTAAGGCCTTCGGTAAGAGCATCTATATAAAAGACAGGCGGAGGGTTTAACCTCGCAGCTTTGACAGTTGCCTGCCTAACTTTTTCTTATCTTCTTATTTTCCAATAAGATACTAAGACCTACTCCTGACGGGGCACAACACTTTGGCTTTCCTGGTAAGAGATGATTCTGGGTGGCGGGGCACAGCCTGCTGCCTTGAAGGCAAGATGGGCTTTGGGTGGGAATTCGGTTCTGAAGATAATCTGCTTTCTTCCTTCGCTTAATTTTACTGCCTTAATCTGCCTTGTTGCCTCAAAGACCTCAGAATATGTGGCTTGCTTATCTATTTGCTTAATCTTCTTGTTTAAGGTGAGTTTAAGCAGCAGAGATAAGAAGGATACAAAGATATGGGCAACTATTCTCCTCTCAGTGAAGTGATAGATAGGAGATGTCTCTAAATCGTCTTTTAGGTCACGGAATGAAGCCTCTATCTGCCAAAGGTCTTTGTAGTAAAGCGCTATCTGTTTTGAATCTAATTTTGAATTAGTAAGGAGTACCCACTTGCCATCAAACTGGTTCTCTTGCCAGAGGCGCTTCTCATTAAGCTCAATCTTGCCTTCAAAGTCAATGTATTTCTTATAGCCATTCTTGATAATCCATTCCTTGGTGGTAGAGGTTTTAATCTTTTTCTCTAAGTGTGTCTTAAAAAACTGCCTCTTTTTGAATTCTCTTTCTGCCTCAATAGGATTGTAACAAATGATATATCTGCCTTCATTGGGGATGACTACCTCTTTGACATAGAGGTCATCTTGAACCGGCATCATCTTATCCAGACTAAGTAAGTGTTTTCTCTTTTCTTTGTTGAATTGCCTCATCTTTACCCCTAAGATGTATTCCTGTTTAAGCTCATTAAGGCGAGAGATATTATCAGCTGAGACCATACCACGGTCTGCTATCCAGATGAGTTTACCTACCTTGTATTGGTGTTTTAACTTCTCTAAAATATGAATGAATGACTTTAAATCTGAGGTATTGCCAGGGGAAACCTCACAACCTACAGGAATACCATTCTTGGTCATCAGGATGCCGATGATGAGTTGTTTTAAATCCCCACGCTTTTCCTTGGAATAGCCGTATTGCAGGAGCTCTATATCTTCACCCTCGCCCCAATATTTTAGGCTGGTGGTATCAAACATCACCAGGTCTAATTCCTGGTTAAAGAGGTTTACGGCCCTAAAAAACAGGTCCTTTTCT
>CAYMKG010000019.1:10853-12957 GCA_964391145.1 uncultured Planctomycetales bacterium | reverse complement strand
CCCTCTGCTCCAAAGACGCTTCCGGGAACCACAGCCACCTTGGCTTCTGAAAGTAATATTTTGGCAAAGGAGAGAGAATATCCGAGCCTCTTTCCTCTGAAATGTTTCTTAAGAATTTTGGATATGTCAACAAATAGATAAAAGGCGCCCTGCGGTTTAAGGCAAGAGGCACCTTTGATTCTGGTAAGCCCATTTAGCGCATAATCCCTCCGCCTTCTGAATTCCTCGACCATCCTGTAGATTTCTTCCTGAGGTCCGGTTATGGCTGCCAGAGCCGCCTTCTGCGAAATCGAAGCAGGATTAGAGGTGGAGTGACTCTGTAAATTACTCATTGCCCGAATAATCTCAACCGGGCCGGCAGCGTAGCCAATTCTCCAGCCGGTCATTGCATAAGATTTGGAAACGCCGTTTATGACGATTGTCCTTTTTTTAATATCCGGGTCTAAAGAAGCAATGCTAATATGCTCCTGATTATCGTAAATAATCTTTTCGTAAATCTCGTCAGATACGCAGAACACACCCTTCTTGATTAGAGCCTCGGCAATCGCCTCCAATTCTGCTTTTGTATAAACCATTCCAGTGGGATTGGAAGGAGAATTCAGAATAAGAAGTTTTGTCTTAGGAGTAATTGCTTTATTTAGCTGCGCGGGCTTAATCTTAAAATTATCCTCTTTAGTTGTTACTATGGTAATCATTTTTGCCCCGGAAGCTTTTATCATTTCCGGATAGCTTAACCAATAAGGCGAAGGTAAAATTACTTCGTCAGATTCATCGCACAAGGCTAAAATGGCATTAAAAAGGGAGTGCTTTGCTCCGCAGGAAACGAGAATCTCCTCCGGCGAATATTCGAGATTGTTGTCGCGTTTGAACTTTTGACGGATTACTTCCTTTAATTCCTTTATTCCCGAGGCAGGCGTATATTTGGTAAAGCCCTCATCCAGCGCCTGCTTCGCTGCCTCTTTAATATGCTCGGGTGTATCGAAATCCGGCTCTCCGGCGCCAAAACCGATAACGTCAATACCCTCGGCTTTCATCTTTTTTGCTTGTGCGGAAATTGCCAGGGTCGCGGAAGATTCAATCTTGGCTATTCTTTCTGAAAGTCGCATCGTTTATATTATACCACCAACATCGCGTCGCCGAAACTGTAAAATCTAAACCTCTTATCAATCGCGCACTGATAAGCCCGGCGGATGAAATCAATCCCGGCAAACGCGCTGACCAAGATTAAATTCGTCGAGCGAGGCAAATGGAAATTTGTCAGGAGCGCGTCAATGATTTTGAACCTATGGCCGGGGTAAATATAAAGCCCGGTTGAGCCCTGTTGGGGCCGCAGTTGATAGATATCCTCTTGACTTTTGAATGCCGCTGTTTCAATCACCCTTACAACCGTTGTACCTACGGCAATTATCCTACTGCCAAGTTGTTTTGCCTTATTTATTATTCGGGCGGCCTCGGAGCTCAGTTCGTAAAACTCAACCTCCATAGAATGATCGCGAATATCCGGAGTCTTCACTGGTCTGAAGGTCGCCAATCCGCAATGAAGAGTTATATAGGTAATCTCTACTCCTCGGGTAGTCAAGCAATCAAGCAGCCTTCTGGTAAAATGCAACCCTGCGGTGGGAGCGGCTACAGCGCCGTACTTTTTTGCATAGACGGTTTGATAGCGGTCAGGCTGTTTTAATTCTTTCTTTATATAATGGGGCAAAGGGACTTGGCCATATTGATTTATTAGCCCTATAACATCCGGCGGGTCAAATTTCAACAAGCGCCCGCCCGTAGGGGTTCTCTCTAAAACCTCTGCGCGAAATCTGCCTTCGGCAAAAAGGAGATTATCTCCCAAGGGAGCTCTCTTACCGGGCTTAACCAGAACCTCCCAAATCCCCGGCTCTGTTTCTTTCAAAAGGAGGATTTCCAAACGCGCCCCGGTTTTTCTTCTGGCGATTAACCTTGCCGGCAGAACCTTGGTATCGTTCAGCACAAGAACATCGCCTTTATTCACAAGCTCAACTATGTCTTTGAAAATCGCTTCCTTTAAACTCTTATCTTTCCTATTTAGCACCAGAAGCCGGCTCTCGTCTCTGGGAGAAACCGGCTCCTGGGCAAT
>CAYMKG010000019.1:7683-10753 GCA_964391145.1 uncultured Planctomycetales bacterium | reverse complement strand
AAAAGACCGGAATTCATCGGAGTTCTCTTCCGGTGAGCATCTTAAGGGCTTGTTGATACTTTCGGCTCGTTTTTTCGACTATATCTTGCGGCAGCTCGGGTGCAGGAGGGGTTTTGTCCCAATCGAGACTCTCCAGATAATCGCGAACAAACTGCTTATCAAAACTGGGTTGAGCTCTGCCGGGCTGGTATTCTTCTTTTGGCCAGAAGCGGGATGAATCCGGGGTTAAAACTTCATCGATAAGGATGACCTTCTCGTTATCCAGCCCGAATTCGAATTTTGTATCGGCAATGATAATGCCTCTGTCTTGCGCGTATTGGCTTGCTTTTTTGTATATCTGGAGGCTTATATCCTTTAGCTTCCCTGTTATATCCTTTCCTATGGCATCCTCAATATATTCTTGAGTTACATTAATATCATGGCCTGCCTCTTCTTTTGTTGCCGGAGTAAATATGGGCTGGGGCAATCTATCTGATTCCCGAAGGCCTTTGGGGAGCTTTATCCCGCAGATGGATTGACTCCTCTGATACTCCTTCCAGCCCGAGCCGGATAAATAGCCTCTTACAACGCACTCAACCGGAATAGGCTTTGCTTTCTTAACCAGCATTGAGCGTCCGTTTAGAATTTCTTTATACTTTAATAATTCTTCGGGGAGTTCGTCAATTTTGACAGTAACCAGGTGGTTGGCAACGATATCCTTGGTAAAATTAAACCAGAAGTCAGAAAGGGCGGTTAAAACTCTTCCTTTCTCGGGAATAACCGTAGGCAGCACTACATCAAAGCAAGAGATTCTATCCGTAGAGACAATTAAAAACTTATCCCCGAGATCGTAAATGTCTCTGACCTTGCCTCTTTTGAAAAATTCAATATCGGTAAACCTTGTTGTTCGTATCGGCCGGCTTGCCATAAGAATGCGCTTAAATTATCTTCCGGCTTATCCGCTTTGCGACAATTATGCCGAAACTTCCTTCTGTTTTACCCCCTCTAATCTCTCTTTCTGCTCCTTGAGAACCTTAAACAAAACTTCCGGAGCATCCAATACCTTTGTTTTATAAATCTGGGCTATTCTCTCTATCTTTTCTATGTTCTGGGCTATCCTTAACTTAAACTGTTTTTTATAATCTTCCCGGGCATAAACCTTATTAAGAACCTGGCTGAATAACTTTTTAAGGTCTTCGTATCTGGGAATAAAGCCGATTGGAGATTCGATTGCCTCGACGTTGCGATGAATCCTCAACTCCATCCACTTCAGCCACACCCGCTTATCCTGCCTGCCGGTTAAATAATTTCCCTCCTCGTCCTTTAGAAAATAATTAACTCCGAATATCTTTGGCGGATTTTTTATATCCTTGGCAAAATCCAGATGATTCTTAATATACCGGCCGATTGATATAGATAAGAAGTCTAAGTTTGCCATAGGATTATATTTTCTTACGCCTTCTTGGCCCAGGGTAGCAGCGGTGGTTTCAGACTCCAAAGAAGCAGCTATGGTTACTACCCCGTGCACCCAGCCAAAGCTCTCAAACACAGGTGGCCAGGTATCGGAATCTCTTCCGCCGTAAATAATTCCTCCGATTTTAACGCCCTGAGGATTTTCTAATTCCGAATTACAGTTCCTTAATGTTGCCAGAGGTATGGTATATCTGGCATTGGGATGGGCGTAAGGAATAGGGTTACCCTTACCGCCAACTTTATCTTTAAACCATCTTCCTGAAAAATTTATTCCTTCGGAGGGCACCTGTCTTCCGTCTCCCTGCCAATAAGCAATACCGTCCTTAACCAAAATATTGGAGAAAATAACCTCTCCGGGCCTATTCAAAGCTTCCCAGATTAATGGGTCGTCCTGGGAATTTACGTCTTTAATTATGCCGAATATCCCTCTCTCCACATTTACTCCAAATACATCCTCACCCTTTTTTCTTAAGTAAGCGATATCATCTCCGACTATAGTCTCTCCCATTACCATGCAGGTTGAGGTCTTGCCACAGAGGCTGGGAAATGCGCCGGCAAAATATGTCTTACGGTTATGCGGGCCACGGACCCCCATAATAAACATATGTTCGGCCAGCCAGCCCTGTTTATCCGCCTTTCTGATTGCCAGTCTTAAAGATAATTTTTTTAAGCCCACGGTATTGCCCGCGTATTGGGTATTAACGCTATAGACAATATTATCTAAAAAGTCAACGTAAATTCTTCTCTTATCGATATTCTTACTTACATTATTCTCTAATTCACCGGCTGAATGAACATATCTAAAAAATTCTATGTCGGGCCCTTTTTTTTGGAATACCCCATAAGCCGGGCGATAAAGGATATTCTCGGAGTGAGCGACATAGGCTGAATCAGTAATCTGCACCGCATAGATAGAAAAGTCCGAATCAAGGGGCCCTAAGCAGAAAAATAAAACGAACATCTGTTTTTGCTGCATAATATTTTTTAATAAGGCCTGGATTTCCTCTAAGCCTTTCTCTCTGTCTATGCAATTGAATCCGGGGCCTAAATTCAATTCCTTTGTCATGAGAAATTTGGTATTCTCCTTATCCCTGGCCTGGTCAAAATATCCGTCGAAGTGAACGGTATGCCCTTCGGCTTTAAGCCTTACCTCTTCGCCCTGGGATATCGCATGTTCTCTGATATATTGAACGTCCTTTGAGGAATCGCTGCAGACAAACACCGAGGCAGGATTGCACAACTGGACGTATCTGGCAACGAAATCGAGCAGGGTGGGATTCTTTAACACGAGAAGCTTCTCGTAGTTTTCCTTGCCGCATTTGGTTTTGAGCAATTCCGCGCAATTCTCCATACCAGTCAACTCGGTCGCTCTTAAGTCTACATTTAAGCAACACCCGAATATAAACTTAACATTGGATTGATTATACTATTATTTGAAATAAATTCAATAGTTGTTTGGTATAAAAAAATCCCTCTTTCTTAATGGTGAAGAAAAAGGGAGTTTATTAGCTTATATCAACGCTGCTTCATTTTAAAAGTTGGCGGGGCCGATGGGATTTGAACCCACGATCACGTGATCGACAGTCACGGGACTTAAACCAGGCTAGTCGACGGCCCC
>CAYMKG010000019.1:4482-7583 GCA_964391145.1 uncultured Planctomycetales bacterium | reverse complement strand
CCACGATCACGTGATCGACAGTCACGGGACTTAAACCAGGCTAGTCGACGGCCCCCTATTTGCTAATAGCTTATAGCAAATAGCCTATGGTTAATAATTAGCCATAAGCAGTTTGCCATTTGCCAAAATGGTGGGCGCTAGAGGACTCGAACCCCTGACCCCCTGCGTGTAAAGCAGATGCTCTTACCAACTGAGCTAAGCGCCCGAGTATCTGGTATTATAAAATATAAATATACAATAGTCAAACAGATTTAAGCAAATGGAAAAAATTACTTGTAGTAATCGATGCCGCGTAGGATGAACTGTTCATCCATGCGTTTAGGCGAGAAAAACTTACGCACAAAGAGCTTGGCTTTATTAACATCAAACTCCTTGCAGCAGTAGATATCAATGGAGATGAAATTTTTTGGAGTGAGGGTATGAATAACCACGGAGCTTTCAACAAGCGGTGCCCATCCGGAAAGTCCGGCTTTATCGGGAAAGTGCTCATCGGGGGTGCGGAATATATTTGGCGGAGCTTGCTTTTCCATTCCTAAATAACCGACAACTTCATCTAAAAATCGGTAACATAAAGCCAAATCATCGCAAGCGCCAGGGCGGCAATCATATAAGTCTAAAAGTAACTGAAATCCGAACGCTGTGTTTTTCTCGCTTGATTTGTAATTTGTTTTGCTTTCTTGAGTAATTGTTTTTAACATCTAAACCCTCCTCCACAAAGAATATAGAGTTCGGCTTTTATGCCTTGCTCTATAATCTCCCGGCTATTTCGGTACCCTTTAATATAACAGCATAATATGGTATCTTGTATGCTCTTATACTATAAATATTATGATAAGATTTTTCAAAAATGCAAGTATTTTTTAAAAAATATTTTTATCTCTGTTGGGCGGAGAATTCGCTTCTTAAAATATCCAGAACCTTCCGGTGGGCGTTTTCTGCTTCTTCGGTTGTGAGGGTGTGATCTTCTGCCCGGTAAACGCAAGAGAGAGTTACGCCTTTATGACCGGCGGGAATTTGTTTGCCTAAATAAAATTCCTTAAAGTTTAGTTCGACAAGATAGGGGATACCACTTGTCCTGACTCTATCGATTACATTGCCCACGGGAATTTCCTGTTTTAATATGGCGCTTATGTCCCGAGTTACTTCCGGAAATAGCGGTATAGGAATATACCTCTTCTGCGCTTTTTCAATCTCGGGGAAAACCGATTCTAAATCTACTTCGGCGGCAAAAACCAAATCCTTGATATCGAACCTTTCTAAAATCTCCGGCTTTACCATTCCAAGATCCGCACATATCTTGCCATTCAACATTAATAACAAAGATACGTCTTTTTGAAAAAAGGGATGTTCACAGCCGCCTGTCACAAATTTAAACTCCGCAATTCCCAAGCGTTTCAAAAGAAGCTCCAGCATTCCCTTTATGTGTAACAGGTTAAATTCTTTGCCTGAACAGGCTAAGCCCAGAGATAATCTTTCCTGTCCATTCTGAAATCTTTTGCTTATCTCGAATATGCGAATATCTTTTTGTTTTTGATTGAGATTATATTCGATACAGGAAACCAGGCCGAAAATTAAGCTCGGCCTGAGTATTTCTTGCTGGCTGGTCAGAGGATTGGCAATCGAAATTAATTGAGCATCAGGAAATCCTAATTCATAAGCAGGGCTTTTATTTATAAGACTATAGGTGATTACCTCGCTGGCTCCCTGGCTTATTAAAATATCCCTCACCGCCCTCACTCTCTCCCAGATTAAAGCAGCGTCTCGATTCTCTTGAGGAATAATCTTAGGTAATTTTGTCGGTATATTCTCGTATCCGGAAATCCGTGCAATCTCCTCTATTAAATCAATCGGCTGATTGACATCTGACCTGAAGGATGGCGTTTCCACCTTAAAATTTCCGCTTTGCCGTTTCACTGAAAATCCCAACGAGATAAGTATTTTCTTTATCTGCCCTGAAACGTACTTTGTACCAAGAATGCGATTAACCTCCTCTGTCTTAAGAATTATTGTTGTCTTTTTGGCCTTTGGTTTGGTTGTTGATTTGCTTAAAATGAGTCTTCCACCGGCGAGTTTTAAAATAAGACCTGCTGCCCGCATTGAAGCCAGCGCAACTGCCTGACAGTCAACTCCCCGCTCAAAGCGATAGGAGGATTCCGAGGATAAGCCTAATTTCCGCGATGCCCGGCGAGTGGTAATCGGATCAAATACCGCAGCTTCTAAAAGAATATCTTTGGTTTTCACACCGACCTCGGACTCCAGACCGCCCATAATTCCGGCAATGGCAACAGGCCTTTGGCTATCAGTGATAACTAAAATTCCGGAATTTAAATTGTGCTGCTTGCCGTCTATGGTTACTATCTTCTCCGAATCCTTTGCCCGTCGAACAAAAATCGCACCGTCATTAATTTTGTCTAAATCAAAGGTGTGCAGTGGCTGGCCGGTTTCTATAAGTACGTAATTAGTGATATCAACAATATTATTTATACTGCGCAGACCAACTAATTCCAGGCGTTTCTTTAGCCATTCAGGCGAAGGACCAACCTTAACGCCTTTAATAATCCGGGCAATATACAAAGGGCAGTCTCTTTTGCTCTCGAGCTTAATTTCAAACTTAGATACTGGATACTGGAAGCTAGATGCTGGTCTGCTTCTATGAGTATCGAATCTAAGTTTCTTTCCGGTAATTGCAGCGACCTCCCGGGCAATTCCGATAATCGAAAGCCAGTCAGGGCGATTGGAAGTAATCTCTAACTCAAAAACAAAATCACCGTCTTTTTCTTCTAAAGAGGTAACCTCCAGCCCTGCCATCGTTAACATCTTTGCTAATCTTTGCGCAGGAATTCTAATATCAACGAAATCCTTAAGCCAATTATAGGTTACTTTCACCCCGCACCTTCTCCTTTATCCAAAACTAACACTATATTTAAACAGTTTTTAGTTTTCACTTTATACGTTTCAAATGCATTTGAATCCCGCATTATTGTCAAACTCAACAAATATGATGAATACAAAGAAGGCGCGGGGTTCATAGCTTAGCTCTAATTAAAACTGCCTTAGGAATCTTAAGTCGTTCTCATAAAACAGGCGAATATCGTCGATGC
>CAYMKG010000019.1:0-4382 GCA_964391145.1 uncultured Planctomycetales bacterium | reverse complement strand
AACTGCCTTAGGAATCTTAAGTCGTTCTCATAAAACAGGCGAATATCGTCGATGCCATATTTTAGCATTGCGATTCTGTCCGCCCCCATGCCAAAGGCAAAGCCAGTATATTTTTTTGGATTATAGCCTACGTGTTTAAATACATTTGGATGAATCATGCCGCTTCCTAATATCTCAAGCCAACCCTTCTGTCCGCACACACTGCAGCCTTTGCCCTTACAAATAATACAAGATATATCTACTTCGGCGGACGGTTCGGTAAACGGAAAAAAATGCGGCCGGAAGCGCATCTTAATATTCTTGCCAAATACGGATTTTGCAAAGAACTCCAATATGCCCTTTAAATCGGAAAAGGTAATATTATAATCAACCATAAATCCCTCGATTTGATGGAACATAAAAGAATGGGAGGCATCTACCGCATCCGGCCGGTAAACCCTGCCGGGAACTACTATTGCCAAAGGAGGTTTGCGCGATTGCATCGCCCTTATCTGCACGGGCGAGGTGTGGCTGCGTAGCAAGAGCTTTGTGTCTTGCCTCCCGCGTCGTGCATCTTTTTTTGACGCATGACTCATGACGCATGACTCATGACGCAAATAGAATGTATCGAAAACATCGCGCGAAGGATGCTCCAGGGGGATATTAAGCGCGGTAAAATTATTGTATTCTGTTTCGATCTCCGGCCCTTCCACTATTGCAAACCCGAGGCGGACAAATACACCACATACCTCCTCAATAATCTGGGTAATTATATGGCGATGGCCTAATTCCTGGGTTATACCCGGTAAGGTAATATCTATCTCGGGTGACGGGATACGGGATACGGGTTTGGGCTGAAGTGTCTGCCTCTTTTCCTCTAATAACTTGGAAATCTTCTGTTTAATGCGATTGACCTGGCGGCCAAACTGCGGCCTCTGCTCAGCCGGCAAATCAGAAATGCGCGAGGTCAGCTCAGCCAGAATCCCCTTTCTGCCCAGATATTTAACCCGCAACGATTCGAGAGCCTGGGCATCCTGGATACTGCCGAAATCCTGGCCTATCTGACTATCAAGGTCCTTAAAATTAAAATCAGACATAAAACCACCGCCAAAACGAATAAAAGATTGCGCTTTGCGGGAATTATCCTTTCCTGCATCTGCCAGCCTGACCTAATTTTTTGCACAGCCATTGCATGGATATCTAAATCGCCGCCGTGCATAGGACAGGCTTGATTAAATTTACCCTTAACCCGTAATATATCTCCTCTAACCTTATAGCTTCCCCGATGCTCAATAATATTCGCTAACTCCATAGGCATCCAGACTCCAATGGAATTTTCTCCATCGTTAAGGTTAACCCAGACGCCGTCCTTTCTCTTCATTACCTCGCCGATAACCTCGCCCTCAAAAATTACCTGTCTTCCATCGTACTTTTTAGCATTCTGGATTAGCTCAGTGCTGGATATTGCTTGGGCATAACAATCCAAAGGTAAAAGGTAAAAGGTAAAAGGTAAAAAGACAAACCAAAACACAAAAATTTTTATTACGCGCTTTTGACTTTTAATTTCTATCTTTAACCTTTGACCTTTAACCTTTGACCTTCTAATCATTTTCCTTTAACTGCGGCAATCAATGCGCCAAAAAGTGTAAATATTGAAACAAATTCCAGCCTCCCCACCCACATCTGAAATATATAAGTGATTTTAAGTAGTATGGGCATTGAAGGATTGGTTATCCCGCAAGACAGACCGACGTTGGCGCCGGCGGAAACCGATTCAAACAGAGCCTGGGGCAGAGGGTAGCCGCAAAAACAGCCAATCATTGCTCCCAGAATATATAAACCTAAATACATTAAGAATATTAAAAGGCTGGTGCGAATTTGCTTATCTTCTAAGATTACTTCCTTAATATGGTGGATTTTCTGAACCGAAACACTTGACTCAGGCAATATAATTCTTTTTATCTCACCCGCCAAAGCCTTTAAAAAGATTCTCAACCTTAATACCTTAATTCCGCCGGTAGTGGAACTGGTAGCCCCCCCCAAACTCATTGCCAAAATAATTCCCATAAAGGCCAGCCCTGACCACTGGCGAATAAACTGCTTGGCATATATTGTCATATATCCCGTGCCGGTATGAGCCGAAATCAACTGGTAAAATCCCTTGCGAAACAGAGTAAAGACCTCGGGATAAACCCCCGCCCTTCTTAATCCTAAGGCAGTAAATAAAAAGATAATCATAATGCTTATAAAAAGAGTGACCGTCTCGATATTTTTAAAAATCTCCTTTTTGTTGCCGGTCCATAGACTGTAATGCAATTTAAAATTTATTGCTCCTAAAAGCATCAGTGTAATGGTAACGAGCTCAAAAGGAAAGCTGTGATAGTAAAGTATGTTCTGCGATTGGGGAGCGAATCCTCCTGTATCAAAGGCTGCCATAAATATGCACACCCCATGAAAAAAGGATGTGCCTTTAGATACTCCTTCGGCTTGCGCAATAAAAGCAAGAATAGTACTGCCCAGCACAAGATAAACAATGCTGACCAGCCAGATGAACCGCGCTGTATTCACCACGTTGGGCAACACCCTTTCCTCTCTTGCCTCACCTACGTATATTTTATAAGCCCCGGACAATCCTCGCACAAAAAAGGATAAGGCTACGATAACAATCCCCTGGCCGCCGATGAACATCATTAAATGCCGCCATAGATTATGAGATAAAGAGAGATGATCTAAATCCTGCACCAGGATTAAACCGGTGGTAGCAAAGCCAGACATTGCCTCAAAGCAGGCGTCCAGATAAGATTTCCAGTGTCCGCTTAAATATAAAGGAATAGCGCCCAAAAACATCGCTACGAGCCAGCTTAAGCCCACCAGGCTCATCCCCTGCATCCAATTCAAATCCTCTTCTGTCTTACATATGGTGATTAGAATCAAGCCGATGATCAAGCCGATGAGAGAACTAATCCCAAAGTCCATAGCCGGATTGACCTCTTTATTAGCCAGAGCCAGGATAAGCGGTAGAGCAAAAGCCAGGCCTAAACCGAGGATAATCTTGCCTAAATAATAGGTAACGATTTTTATATCTTTTATCTGGGGTTTAAGCAGCATGAAAGGCTAAAAGGAGGCTAATAAAAAACTGATAAAAAACGCCGCTAACATAATTGTTAGAGCGTAACCTATTTCGGTTGCAATACCTGATATGCCTCTTGAAATCGTGATTATTACCTTTTGTATTTTGCCCGGAGCCTGCGAATTCATAAAATCTCCCTGACTTCTCACATTTTTCCTACCAGGCAATCCAGCAGTTTTGATTCATTTCCCACCATAGTCAAGGCAATGATATCATCTCCCGATTCCAGTATTGTTTCCCCATGAGGAATGATTACCTCCTCCCCGCGCAATATAGAAACCAATACCGAATCCGGAGGTAGATATATATCCTTTATCATCTGGTTAATAACCGGCGCTTCATCGGGCAAATCCACGCGCACAATAGCCAGCTTTCCGCGCTTGAAACTAAGTAGATTTACAAAGTCAGTAAAACTCACCTCCTCTTCGATAATCTTGGCTATAATTGCTGTGGCATCAATAGGAATATCTATGCCCAGTTCAGAGAAGATGTATTCGTGTTTGGGGTCGTTAACCCGGGCAACTGTGCGGTTAACGGAAAACCTCTCTTTGGCTATTTGGCAGATGATTAAATTATCTTCGTCATCTCCGGTTACCGCAGCGACCACATCAGCGCGTTCTACCCCACCCTCTTTTAGCACCGCGGGGCTGCATCCGTCTCCGCAGATCATTAGAATATCCAATTTGCGAGTAATGCCTTCGCAAACAGCTTTATCTTTGTCAATTAAGGCTACGCTGTGATTATCCCGCAAGAGCCTCTCAGCTAAAAAATAGCCAACCCTACCTGCGCCTACGATTATGATATACATATCATTCGCTCTAAATTTTAATCCTTACCACTTAATCCTTACCACTATTTATAACTTAAATTTTTTTCTTATCTTCTCCAGACTTTCTGTTTTGACAATTGCCAATATCAGATCTTTCTTCTCTAATCTCGTATCGGGCCTGGGAATAATAGTCCCCTCAACTCTCTTTATTGCTACAACCTGCAATTCACCCTCAATGTTTATATTCTTAACCTTCACATCAACCAATTCGTCCTTTACTTCAATTTGAATAATACCTGCGTCTCTGGTTTCTATCAGATAACTAGAAAAGCGGCTTTCTATGATTTTATCCCTGAGCATCGCGGCAAAAAGGCTGGTGCCGCTGATTATATCTAAACCCAGGGCTTGATAAATCTGTGCCCTCTCGGGGTCGTACACCCGGGCAATTACCTTAGGCACAGAAAATATTTTCTTAGCCAGCTGGGCGCAGACCAAATTCGTATT
>CAYMKG010000018.1:9514-13377 GCA_964391145.1 uncultured Planctomycetales bacterium | reverse complement strand
GTATTAAATATAATTATAATCATTAGAATAATTATCAAGAAAGATACAATGTAGAAGTCGTTGAAGTAAAGAAAATCTTGCAGCCTTTCGGAAAAGCTTGCGCGATACTCCAGCTTAGCCGACTTTGAAATCTTCTGTTTTATCTCCTGCACGTGCTCAGACTTAAACCTCAGATATACCCCTCCGATTTTATAGGCAGGGATTTTTCCTTGCTCAGCCAGATCAATAACCTCTCCTTCGGAGATTCCCAGCTCTTGAGCAACCTCTCTTACAGTCAAAAGCTTATTTTGATCCATATGGCTCCACACACTTACGTGTGTGGTATCTTGTTGTATTTCCCTTATTTAATCTTGCCCGAGGCTATCCAGGCGTCGATATTTTTGCGCTCAAACCTCCAGCTGTCACCCTCTCTGACGCCGGGCAGCTTCCCTGAATTGGCCCATTCCATAATGGAATTCAAATCTACTTCCAGATAGCGCGCTAACTCTTCCGCGGTTAGAAAATCGTGCAGCATGTAACATTTTCCTTCAAAAATCGCACCTTCTGCGATGTTCAATTTTGAAGGGTATATTTCCCCCTCGACAATTGCGTGGGGCAGAAGCGAGAGCATCTCTTTGGCAACGATTTTACCTCTAACCCTGCCCCCGATAACTATATTGTCGCCGATTATATCCGCCCTCACCATAGCGGTAGACCCTATGGTCAGAGTTCCTCTGACTTCCAAGTTCCCTTCATATCTGCCGTTGATTCGCAAATTAACCGGGTCTTTGAAGCTTAAGCTACCCTGCATTGAAGCGTCCACATCAAGGAGCTTCTCTTCTATCTTTCTCCTTAAAGGCATTGCTTTCACCTCCTCTAACTTACGAAAATTCCTTCTCTCCTTTTAGAGACGAGAATGAATTTATCCCGCACCTTTTACATATTCAAAGTTTAAAAAAATATTTTTAAAGAACGTATATGAATACTAGAAAGGTGCGGGATTTATTTAGAAATTACTTTTTCCAGCTGACCCAAGAAAAACAGAACTGCTATCGCCAGAACAGCGGTAAGTAAGCTGGCAAGATAAAATCCGCAACCTATGCCCATGCCGATTCCCGCAACCAGCCAAAGGCTGGCGGCTGTTGTCAAGCCTTTTACCGCTTCTCCTGAACGAATTATTGCTCCTGCGCCGAGGAACCCGATTCCGGTAATTATCCCGGCAGCGATTCGTGCGGGGTCTAAAGTAGCTATGTCCTTATATATATCAAAAACATATAAAGATGTCAACATTATAAGGCAGGAGCCCAATGATACTAAGACATGCGTGCGCAAGCCTGCGCTGCGCTTCTTCACCTCCCGCTCAAAACCAATCAACCCGCCAAGGGTTATCGCTAAAATCAAGCGCCCAAGAACCGCGAAAGGGGTAATCATCCTCTCCACCTCCCAGATAACCGATATCCTAATCCTGCAACCATTGCCGCATTGTCGGTGCAAAATTCTTTTGGCGAAAAATATAAATGTATGCCGCTTGCCCTCGCTTCCTGCCCGAATTTCTCTCTTAGTCTATTATTAGCTGCTACCCCTCCACCGACAACCAGCTGGTTTGTATTTTTTAACTTGCAGGCTAAAATAGACTTCTTAATTAAAACATCGATAACTGCCTCCTGAAAAGAAGCAGCAATATCACAAACAAATCCATAGTCCATAGTCCGTAGTCCGTAGCTGTTTTTGCTTTTACCTTTAACCTTTAACCTTTCACCTTTAACCTTATACAGCACTGCCGTTTTTATTCCACTAAAACTGAAGTTCAAAGGATGCTGAGTATTGCTACATCTAAATTTTATCCTCTCGGGGTTTCCCTTTCTTGCAATCTTCTCAATAAGCGGCCCGCCGGGAAAACCTAATCCTAAAATGCCGGCAACCTTATCATATGCCTCCCCGCAGGCATCATCCTGGGTCGAACCGAGGGATTTGATTTCAGAAAATCTCTCAACGTAAAACAAACTCGTATGTCCTCCGGAAACTACCAGGCCAACAAAAGGAAAACGGGGTTTTTCTTTGTTGAAAAAAGCCGAATACAGATGGGCGTACAGATGGTTTATTTTAACCAAAGGCAAATCTTGCGCAAAGCTCAAAGCCCTGGCAAAACAAATACCCACCAGCAAAGAGCCGGGCAAACCAGGTTGCTCGGTTACCGCAATCAGCCTTATATTATTTAACTTTACTCCGGCCTGCTCTAAACTATCGGCTAAGACGGCACTTATCGTCTCCGAATGCCTGCGAGAGGCAATCTCCGGAACAATACCCCTGTAACGGCTATGAAAATTTATACTGGAAGAGACAACATTTGAACGAATACGCTGACCGTTCTCCACCACGGAGGCGGCGGTTTCATCACACGAGGTTTCAATTCCCAGCACAAGCATTTGAGTTAAAGTTGTTATCTAATCAGCCTTTTTTGCCTTGAATATCTTTATCGCCTTTAATACGTCAACTGCCCGCATCAATTGGTTATCGGTCAGATATTTCTCGGGAATTTCTCTCGCCTGCTCTTGTCTTCCTTCGCTTTCCTCTAATCCTTGAAAAATATCGGCAATGGACTCCTCCTTTTGCTCAGTCAGCTCAATCTTGCCTTCTTCTACGATTATGTCAGGAGTGACTCCCTGACCATGAATTACTCGTCCGGTCGGGCTAAAGTACTTATTGGTAGTCAATCTAATCGCAGAGCCGTCGCTTAAGGGGAATACAGTTTGAACTACTCCCTTTCCGAATGTCTGGGTGCCCAATATGATTGCCCGTTTGTAATCCTGCAATGCCGCAGCTACGATTTCGCTTCCCGAGGCAGACCCGTGGTTTACCAAAATCACCAAAGGCAGGTCTAAATCCGGCTTCCTGCTCTTAGAGCTGAATTCCATGTTTTGATTTCCTTTTCTTCCGCGGGTAGAGACTATGAGTTTACCCTTCTCCAGAAAACTCTCTGTAACCTTAACTGCGGCGTCAAGCAATCCTCCCGGATTATTCCTCAAATCGAGAATTAGGGCATCCATGCCTTGCGATTTTAATTTTTGTATTGCTCTACGGAATTCCTCAGAGGTATTTTGACGAAATTCAATGAGGCGAACGTAACCTATACCTCCTTCCAATATTCTGGCGTCTTTTATCGCCTTTATCTTTATAATTTCGCGGACGATCTTAAATTCTAGAAGCCTATCTTCTCCTTCTCTCAGCACGGTTATGCTTACTGACGAACCGGGCCTGCCACGCAACTTTTTAACGGCTTCAAGAAGGGTAATATCGCGGGTAAGCTCTCCGTCGATTTTTACGATGCGGTCTCTGGCCCTTATCCCCTCCCGCCAGGCCGGAGTACCCTCAATAGGAGTAACGACTGTGAGCAGTCCGTCCTTGATGGTTATCTCGATTCCCAAGCCGCCGAATTCGCCGGTGGTATCTACCTTTAACTCATTGTACATATCCGGATCCATAAATTGGCTGTGCGGGTCCAAAGAGGCGAGCATTCCTCTAAGCGCTCCGTAAACCAGCTCTTTAGAATCAACCTCTTCAACGTAATCGTTTTTGATGATTGCGAAACCGTCAGAAAATAAATTTATATTTCTATATAAATCATCCTTTTTCTCTGCCAGCTTCTCCTGGGAAATCGCGATTGACCCCACAATGATAGCCGCGGCTGCGACTGAAATCAATATCGAAAGTTTTAATATCCTTCTTCGCATAACCATTCCCTCCCGCTAATATTGCTTTTAATCTTTTCTTAATCTCTTCTTCAGTATTTCCAATACTGCCTTGGGATTAGCCTTGCCTTTGGACTTTCGCATAACCTGACCGACTAAATACTGAATGGCATTCTCCTTGCCGCCGAGATAATC
>CAYMKG010000018.1:0-9414 GCA_964391145.1 uncultured Planctomycetales bacterium | reverse complement strand
GCATAACCTGACCGACTAAATACTGAATGGCATTCTCCTTGCCGCCGAGATAATCACCAACCGAATTGGGGTTTTCCCGGATTGACTCGTCTATAATTTTATTCAGGGCTTCTCCGTCGGAAATCTGGATTAAATTCTTCTTTTCGACGATTGCTTCAGGAGCTTCCCCGCTGTCAATCATTTCGGTTAAAACACTCTTTGCTGCGATGTTTGAAATCTTGCCTTCCTTGAATAACTTAATCAAGTTTGATAGATTCTGGGGTTTAAGGTTTAAATCGGCAATGCCCAGTTTGCGGTTATTTAATTCGGACAGTAATGGGCCGCAAATCCAGTTGGCAATCATCTTTGCCTCCGGATAAAATTTAAAACAATCTTCAAAAAATTCGGCAAGCTCCTTTTCTGAAGTTAAAATATGCGCATCGTATTCCGACAGCTGATAATCCCGTATAAAACGCTCCTCTTTCTGCGGGGGTAATTCAGGCAAAGACTTCTTTATCTCTTGCCGAATTTTTGAATCGATAACAAAAGGAGGTAAGTCCGGCTCGGGAAAATAGCGATATTCCTGGGCTTCCTCCTTTGTGCGCATCGGATAAGTTCTTTGCTCTTGCGTGTCCCACAATCGCGTCTCCAGGGTTACCTTACCCCCGCCCTCCAGTAATCTTGTCTGGCGTTTTAATTCAAAATCCAGAGCGTCACGGACCCCACGGAAAGAATTCATATTCTTCAGCTCCGTCTTGGTTCCTAAGGCCTGCTCGCCTTTTTTCTTAACAGATATATTGGCATCACACCTCAAAATTCCCTTTTCCATATCGCAACTTGAAATCCCCAGATATCGGATGGTTTGTTTTAAGGTTACTAAATACTCGTAAGCCTCCTGTGGCGAATTTATGTCCGGACAGCTCACTATTTCAAGGAGGGGTATGCCGGTCCGGTTGAAATCAACTAAACTTACGTTTTCTTCATGAATTAATTTCCCCGCGTCCTCTTCCAAATGCACCCTCTTAATGCCAATCCGCTTCTGTCCGCCGTTTAAGCGAACGTTTAAAAAGCCGTCCTGGCCAATAGGTAAATCGTATTGGGAAATCTGATAATTCTTTGGTAAATCGGGATAAAAATAGTTTTTGCGGTCGAATTTGGTAAATTCGGCAACCCGGCAGTTCAACGCCAGCGCCACTTTTAGGGCATATTCAAAAGCCTTCTGGTTAAGCGCCGGCAGGCACCCTGGCAGACCCAAACAAACAGGGCAAACCTGAGAATTCGGTTGGCTGCCGAATTCGGTCGAACATCCGCAAAAGAGCTTTGTGTCTGTTTTTAGCTGAACGTGAACCTCTAATCCAATAACTGCTTCATACATTTGGCTTTCTAAGATGCCAATCAGTATTCTGCTCGTACGTGTAGGCGACACGAAAGAGCATTTCCTCATTAAAGTGCTTCGCCATAATCTGCAGACCGACCGGAAGGCCTTCTTCAGTGAATCCGCAGGGTATTGAGATCGCTGGGATTCCGGCCAAATTAGCGCTGATGGTAAATATGTCGGATAAATACATTTTCAGGGGGTCTTTGATTCTCTCTCCTATCTTGAACGCCGCGGTGGGAGAGGTAGGTGTGACAATACAGTCAACGGCATTGAAAGCCTGGTCGAAATCCTGTTTAATAAGGGTTCTTACCTTTTGAGCGCGCAGATAATAGGCATCATAATAACCATAAGACAGAGCAAAGGTTCCTAATATTATCCTTCTCTTCGCCTCCTGGCCGAAGCCCTCATTGCGCGTGTCTTTATACATGCCGATTAATCTATTCTCTATTCTCTGTTCTCTGTTCTCTGTTCTTAAGCCATATTGAACTCCGTCAAACCTGGCCAAGTTTGAACTCGCCTCGGCGGTAGCAATAATATAATAAACCGGCACTGCGTAATTCGTATGTGGGAGATTGATTTTATGAACTTCTGCTCCCAATTGTTTTAATTTATCTATTGCTTCCAAGACGATATCTTTTACCTGGTTATCGATTCCTTCGACAAAATACTCATCGGGAACACCAATCCTTATGCCCTTAATGTCATTGACCAGGCTTTGGACATAATCAGGAACGGAAATATTCGCCGACGTAGAATCAAGGGGATCATATCCGGCAATTTCCTTTAAAATCAGGGCGCAATCCCTGACGTCTTTGGTGATCGGTCCTATCTGATCGAGACTGGATGCAAAAGCAATCAGGCCATAACGGGAAACCCTGCCGTAAGTGGGCTTAAGTCCGACGACTCCGCAAAAACTAGCCGGCTGCCTTATTGAACCGCCGGTATCCGAACCCAATGCGGCGATGGCTTCATCGGCGGCTACTGCGGCAGCACTGCCGCCGGAAGAACCACCGACTACCCGCTCCAAATCCCAAGGATTTCGCGTCGGACCAAAGCAGGAATTTTCCGTCGATGACCCAAAGGCAAATTCATCCATATTGTTTTTTATTTCTAAAACCCGGGCTCCTGCTTTAATTAACCTCTCGATTACGGTGGCATTGTAAGGCGGCTTAAATCCACGTAAAATCTTTGAGCAGCATTCGGTATTGTATCCCTTAGTGCAGATATTGTCCTTGATTGAAATGGGAATACCCATCAAGGGAACTGATAGCTGATAGCTGATAGGTGATAGGACTGAAAGGCTCGGTTCAGAAAGCCTAACATAAGCCTTAATCTTAGAATCCAACTTCTTAATTCTATTTCTAATGCTATCAACAATATCTTGAGAAGTAATTTCCTCTCTTTTTATCCTCTCAATAAGTTCGTGCGCTGTTAATTCATTTAATTCCATTTTTTCTCACTCACGTATTTGCCATAAGCCATAAGCTATAAGCCATAAGCTATAAGCCAATCACCTTAGGCACGACAAAGAAGCTCTCTTTTTTCTTTGGCGCATTAATCAGGGCTTCTTTGGGGGACAGAGAACGGACGGGTTTGTCTTCTCGAAACACATTGCTTATCGGCAAGATATGACTGGTTGGCTTAACCCTGGTTACTTTGAGCTCTTTTAATTTATCGATAAAATTGACTATATCCTCGAGCTGGCTTGACAATAAATCCAACTCCTCATCGCTTAATCTTATCCTTGCTAAATGCGCTACATATTCTACCGTTTCCTTATCGATTGCCATTTAACCTCCTTAATTTTCATTTATAATATCATTCTTTATTAATTAAGTCAAACAGTATTAGCATTCCGAAGTTGACAAATAACTTTTTATGTATAAAATATAATTCTAATATGAGTAAACAGCCGAAATACAAATCTCCGAAATATTTTCTTGAAGAAGACGGTGCCTTCGTCATTCAGAATTATAACTTTTCCAAACCCTTCGCTAACTTCTTCCCGGGTATTGCCGGAGAGTACGGAATTCCTCTCTGGGTCTTTTACGTCAACCGCGGGCAGTGCGTTTCCGGTTTTGGCATAAAAGACAAGGATCATGCTATATCTGAGTTTTTCCCCGCGAATAAAACCTGGCAGCTGACTCCGAGCCTGGGATTTCGTTCGTTTCTCAAGATTATATCCGGCAACAAGAGTATTTTCTACGAACCATTCCACAATGGCCGTTTGCAAGAGAAGCTTCGACTTCGAAATGCAATGTTTATTACTTCTTACGACCTCACATTGAAAGAAGAAAATCACAGCCTGGGATTAGCCATTGAAATAAACTATTTCCCCATCCCCAATGAACGCTTTGCCGCTTTAGCCAGAATAGTCAAAATCAAAAACATATCCCGTAACAAAAAAAGAGTCCAATTCTTAGACGGCCTGCCTCAGGTTATCCCTTACGGGGTAAGCAATCGTTTTCTAAAGAAAATCGGCCGTACCGCCGAGGCCTGGATGAAAGCAAGGCTTGTTGGTAACAGTGGCGCCTTTTACAAATTGGACGTTGACCCTACGGACAGACCGGAAGTCATCTTCGTCAAAGCCGGCAATTTCTATGCCAGTTTCGCCAAGCCCATTATTGACCCTGAGGCCGTTTTCGGGCCCCGCCTGAATTTCGATTATCCTTATCATTTTCTCAAAGAAAAATTTTTCAATTATCCGAAAAACCAAATAGGCGAAAGTAAAACTCCCGCAGCAATGGCGCTGGCTGACCTGGAGCTTAAATCCGGAGAAGAAAAGAGTTTACCTAGTCTATTCGGCAACGTCAGGAACCTGGAATTACTGAAATCCTGTCTTGGAAGAATCAAAAAGGAAGAATACCTCCTGGTTAAGAAAAGAGAAAACAAAGAAATAATTCAGAAGCTTCAAAATGACATAGAAACGCAAAGCAGCTCTGCGGAATTTAATTTCTACTGCCGGCAAACCTATCTGGACAACGTAATCCGCGGAGGATATCCTATAATCTTCGACTCTTCAGGAAAGCAAAAGCAGGTTTTTTATTTATACCTGCGCAAGCACGGAGATTTAGAGCGTGATTATAACAAATTCCACATTCAGCCTACCTATTTCTCTCAGGGCAACGGCAATTTCCGGGACATCGTCCAGAACCGCAGAAGCGACATCTGGTTTAATCCCGAAATCGAAGATTCCAACCTTACAACGTTCTTAAACCTCATCCAGACCGACGGTTTTAATCCGCTCATCGTTAAAGGCCTTCGATTCCACTTGAAAGATAATTTTAAAAATCTCTGCTTGCGGTTCGTTGATCCCATGGAGGCCGATAAATTACTGGCTTTCCTCGACAAACCGTTTAGCCCCGGCAGCGTAATCTCCTTTATTGAAGAAAATAATTTATCCCTAAAAACGAGCAAAGATGAATTCCTGAATACTCTGATGATAAATTCTATTAAGGAAGAAGACGCTCAGCATAAACAGCCTGACGACCACGGCGCAGGAGGCTTCTGGACCGACCACTGGACTTACTGCCTGGACTTACTGGAATCTTATTTAGAACTTTATCCTGAAAAGCTTACGGAAATACTCTTTAAAAAAAGGGAGTTTAAATTCTTCGATAATGTTTTCGTGGTCCGGCCAAGAAAGAAAAAATACCTAATCTACGAAGGCAAGGTTCGGCAGCTGGAGGCAGTGGAATTTGACGACGCCAAAGCCGATATGCAAAACCGCAGGCCAAATCAGGCCCACTGGACAAGGGCAGATTACGGAAAGGGCCAAATTTATCAAACCACCTTAATCACAAAACTCCTCTGCATACTCGTAAATAAACTGACCTCGCTTGATGCCTTTGGGTGCGGCATCGAAATGGAGGCGAATAAGCCTAACTGGTACGACGCCCTAAATGGCCTCCCTGCTCTTCTGGGTTCCTCTGTCTGCGAAACAATGGAATTAAACAGGCTCATTGTCTTCTTAAAAGAATCGCTAAATAAAAACGAACATATAAAGCAGGTATCTCTATTTGAAGATATTTATAATTTTCTGATTCAGTTATATGAACTACTGAAAAGTCAAAGTAACGAGTTTGCCTTTTGGGATAAAGGTCACTCTCTTAAAGAAGAATATCGCCAGAAGACGCGATTGGGCGTAAGCGTAAAAGAACTGGCAATAGATAGGGTTTTTCTGTTGGAATTCCTGAATAAAGCACTCAACAAGGTAAACTGCGGTATTAAAAAGGCATTTGACCCGAGCAATAACCTATACTGCGCCTATTTTATCAACGAAGTAAGTGAATACGAAATAAAAGACGGCACTATTTACCCGCGTAAATTCAGCCAGAGAAAACTCCCTCTATTCCTGGAAGCCCAGGTTCACGCCTTAAAGATTGAAAAAGACCGTTCGTCACTACGCAATATTTACCAGGCTGTCAAAAAAAGCGAGCTTTACGACAAAAAATTAAAGATGTATAAAGTTACCGGCGATTTGTCAAATGCCCTCTATGAGATTGGACGCTGTCGAACCTTCAGCCGCGGCTGGTTGGAAAATGAATCAATATGGCTTCATATGGAGTACAAATATTTATTGGAGATTTTAGAGGCAGGTCTGTATGAGGAATTTTATTCTGAATTTAAAAATGTATTGATTTGCTTTCAGAAACCTGAGCAATATGGACGCAGTATTCTGGAAAATTCGTCTTTTTTGACCAGCTCTGTTTTTCCGGACAAAAACCTCGCTGGCACGGGGTTTGTTGCCCGCCTTTCCGGCTCCACCGCGGAATTTGTGCACATCTGGAGAATAATGAACGTGGGGCAAAATCCATTTTTCATAAACCGCAACGGCGAATTGAACTTAAAGTTCTCTCCGGTGCTGGCCGGCTGGCTGTTTAAGAAGGATGGCACATACAGCTTTAATTTCCTGAGTTCAATTAAGGTGACTTATCACAACCCAGGCAGAAGAAATACCTTCGGCAAAAAGGCTACCTCCGTCAAAAAAATCCTGTTCAAGGACAAGGATGGTTCAACCGTAGAAATATCTTCCGATATCATACCCCACCCATTTGCAGAACAGATTCGTTCTCGCCTGATTTCACAAATAGAGATATTCTTGGATTAAAAAATGATATCCTAAAATTTGCGGCGGTAATATAATCTTACCAAGTGTTGGGTATCCAAGGCAGATAGCGACCATTTACCTGCAAAATAAGGGTCATTGTAGCCAACAAACTCGCCAAATAGAAACTCAAAGGTTTCATCTGCATTGAGATGGTATTGCGCGGATAAAAACAAATTGTGATGACCACGATAGGAAGAAGATGGTATTGCTGGTTTAATCTCATCATACCGCTTTACCTGTTCATATAAATCATTCATCCGAGAGTAAGTATATTTAAAACCTAAGCTTAATTTTTGATTTGGCTGATAGTCAACCTCCAGGCCAAAATGATTGACATTATCATCAATGCCTGCTTCATACTTATTGGAATTCTTGGTTGCCGAAAATATAAATTTTAAATTATCCAGAGCTTGAAGGATAAAACGCATCCTCACAATACTATAATAATTATAAGGTGGTAAATCAAAAAACATCTGGTCATAAAGAGAAGGAACAACCTTATCATAGGTAATACCATCAATAACCTCATCTTCATACCAACTGGTATTAAGCAGTCCGCGAGGAAAATCACCGGGATCGTTGGTGCGCTCATAGATACCCTCCGCAGATAGCCAATCAAAAAAGTCATATTTCATTCCCAGGCTAAAATGGCCAATAGAAGGGTCTTTACCACCTTCTACCTGGTCATTTCTCAAGAATATATCCTCTTCGCTAAAATAATCGGTTAATGAATATGAGGTTTTAGCGTATATTAGAGGATCGAAACCCGCCTGAGTCTTAGGCAAATCCTTATACCAGAGAAGAATCTTACCGGTTAATTTAGGATTCAGTTTACAGATAGATTCATTGCGCACCACAGTTTCCACATACTCACCACTATCCTTATGTACATTGTAAAAATTGAAATCGTTGTTTAATTTATCTTGAAAGAAATCCTCTTGCCACCTGAATCCAATTGTGTTTCTACCGCGGTCAATTCCGTCTCCTAACTTTATCGCCTCATCCTCAGGGTCAAGCGGAGAAAATTGGATATGTTGCGCAAAATAGCGATCCCAGCGCGTATAGCGATAATTAGAAAGGGCAGGGTAAAAATCATCATCCATATGAGTAAAATAAATATTCCATTTCTCGTCATTTTTTAAACCGAGCATAAACGCAAATCCATCGTAAGAGGTAGTTGTATAAGCTGCCTCATCAACCTCGGTATCGCTTAAAGCCAATTCTGCATAGATACGCCCAACGTCTAAATCATTTCCAACATCTACCGCCCAGGTATGATTCTCTGCTTCCAGGTTCCCTTTACTCAAGCCTAATTTCTGTGTATAGAGAAAACCAAAATCTATATCATTAGCCGTCTTATAATTAAGCCTATAAGCGGAATGTATAGAGTTAGATTCCTCATATTCATCCCAAAGGCTCATCGGAGTAGCCGCTACTACCTTAAAACTTGCATAATCATAAGGTGAATAGTCAAAACTAAATCCACGCAGGAAAGTAAGACGCTGCTGCTGGCTATCTTGAGCATAAAAGGAAAGTCTTCTTATCCAACGCCCTTTCTTTAGGGGGTTTCCTGAACGAGTAAATACACGGCTGGGCTCATATTCATCTAACCACGGACTTTCCTCCCAATAAACATGATTATTGGAAAGCCGCAATGGGTCATCAGAGGTCAACGCCTGGTCATGGTAGGCAATAGGAAAAATCCTGAACTTATAGTCCTCCTGGTTGTAATCCAGCCAGAGTTGCCTTATCGGGCGATAAAGGCGATTAATCTCTGACTGGGTAACCTCAAACTGCCCATACCCACTCACTCCGCCGCCCCAATTCTCCGAAACGCCATTGCCAAAGGCTCGAGAGATTTTGTTATCCGACACCTTTAGTTCGCTGATATTGATAATATTACCTGCATCCGAGCGGTAAACCTCATCAATGGTATAGCCGGTATTTGCCCAGTATTTTAATTCCATATCTACATAATCATCAGGTGTGGGGTCAGGAATAATCACTCCGTCATCACGCACGCTCTGCGTTCGCCAGGCCCTCACCTTGGTAGTACCGACAAAACTCCAAGGGTCAACCACCAGCTGCATATAGGCATTCAGCGGCCCTTTGGTTTTGGTTTGGAAATCCATCTTCAGGCTACTGTATATCTTGGAATCAAATGCATTATAGCGCTGCTGTCCCCATAAAAACCTCCAGTTTTTCTCGCCAGGAACCCCCTGTTTATCAGCATTAGCATCCCTCCATATAACCTCATCTGATGTTATCCCTAGACCAACCTGAACCTCTCCGCTTATCTCAACAGGTATAATCTCTTTGCATACCTCTTCTTCTTTTTCAGGAAACACATCTTCCTCCCTGGGAAGCAGTTCTTCCTTTTTGGAGAGCGCTTTTTCTTTAGCTCTAGTAAGCCTTTCTTTTCCAGCTCTATCTAATGCCTCCTTTATTGTCCGCTCCCGTTCAAAAAGCCAAGATGCTACCTTTTCCTCCAGTGCCATTTCTTCTGCAATTGCCTTCTGCTTCGAGGCAATTTTATTTATATAATCCTTGGCGGTTTGATTATCCGGATCAATCAGCAACGCCTTCTTAAATTCAAGAAATGCATCTTCAAATCTTTTCTCCTGATAATAGCGGATACCTAATTCGCAAAGATATTCTCCCGCATCGCTCTGTGGAAAAACGGCGGATTGACCGAAAAGCGTAAAAGCCGCAAACAATAAAGTCAATCTTATTAACTTCATGGTAAAAATTATACAACTCCTGAATGTTTTGTCAATTGCAACATTTATAAATTTAGCAATTGCTACTCTTGAAAATTTCCAAATTTATGTTATACTTAAATTGTCCCCGTTAGAAATAACGATTTTAACGGTGAAGGGGTTTCTAACGGGGTTGACAATTAGGTTCACCTACTGATAAAGGCAAACTGGCGGAAACGCCGGGGCGC